>NZ_JAWOWF010000009.1:0-123718 GCF_033340295.1 Vibrio sp. 1401 | reverse complement strand
AGAAGTTCACCTGAACCCAGAAAAAGAAGCTGCTTGATAATTAATCAAGTAGTGACAACTAGCTTGAAAAACGCCGGGGCCCTCCTTATATAAAATAAGTTTTTTCCGAGCCACTATATTGAGCAATTACAGACGTAACTGCCTTTCTATCACCATTATTTATTTTCAAAGTAAGCCCTGACTTTCCTAGCAAGGCTTTTAAATCGCACTCATTATTAGTAACCCACTTTTTAAGAGCCATATCATTAATAATGTTATCTCTGAAATTTATGAGTATAGTCACAAGATCATCTTCAAAATTCATTTTATCCTCAACTTTGTAATGGGATAACCTAGCTATCGTCCCAACTTTTAGTTTCTCCTAGAAATTGATTAACTCCACCTTCACCGACTGCTGGGTAAAAATCGCTCGTAGGCTCCCATCCAACGCTTAATGCCCCCAAAAAGGGCGAGATACCGTTAGTTTTATTAATTCATTGACTGGAATTTTGACTAGAGCTTCTGATATGTTTTTTACCTTTTGGCTTTCGGATTTTGACTTGCGAGAGAACGCCATCTTCTCCGACGGATGACTCTTTTGCTGCCTCTAAAATCTGATCGCAAACCTCTTGGGGGAAAGTTATTTTGTGCCTGATACTCTGCCAACATTTGCTGTAAGCGTTTTTCACAGAGGAAACCTGTTGAGTCAATCCACTAGATGGAGTTGATTGAATATCGGTAAACATATAATCCACCTCGTGAAAGGTGGATTATTTACTGAATTGCTAACTAAAGGATTTATCGAGTGATCTTCCCTGCTTTTACATCTTCTAACCAATGTCCTTCGACGAGATAAGGAGGAAGCCAACTGGTTTCAATAGATAGACGGTTGCCTTTGTCATACCACATACATGCCATACCAAGCAGAGGGAAAGATATGAAGGTTTCTATAGAAATTAAGCCCTCTGGCTTATCGAGCCTCATTTGGTATTGCTCTTGGAACTGTAGGTTCTTAATGAGTACTTCTTCAAAGTCATAACCGATGTCAGTTGTCAGGGCCGCAAAAGTTTCCAAAATACCCATGGCGATTTCTAATGCCCAATCATCACCCTGAGAAACTGCCGCGTCCATCGCGGCCACCAGTTTATCAGGGTAGTCCGACGTGCGGTTATGGAACGACTGAATGACATCTACTAGCATATAAGACAGCTCACCCGCTTTGGTAGAGCTCTGTCTCATCAAAGAAACCGGAAAGTTCGCCAATACATCCATGCTAGGTTTATCACGCACAATCACCGAAGTAAAATAAGCATCAAGCCACATTGAAGGACAAATAAAGCCTGTTTTAAAAATACCTTCACCATCCCATGTCACTTCTGGATAGCCGAGTATCTGGATACTTAATTCTTCATTGGGATTCATAGCAAGTTGATGATAACAGGCTCCCATTAAAGAAGTTTCGTAAAGACGTAATGTACAAATTTGTTCGTCTTCATGCGTAGTTTGAAACCAGGTATACCAGCGAGCCTGGTCGATGGCAAAATCACCAAGACTAACCAAGTTTTCTCGCCTGACCTTAAGACCTTCTTTTCTGTTATCTAAAACCCGGTTTATAAAATTTTTTTTACTCACAATGGCTTGTGTGTCAAGTTCAGGATTTGCTTTGCGCTCTACAATCTTGATCGATTCTTTACTTTGCATTTTGACTTAATCCTTTTGAATCAATTTTAAACTCTACTACTTCTACTACTACGTCTGAGGGCTTCAAGCTATTCGAGTAAAAGGGCTTAGGTATCTTTAAAAAGGACACATAATGCCAAGTGTAACGCAACAAAACGTCAGAAATGATGACCTAGCTCCCTTTGAATCTTAGCGAATTATATTTCCGGCTTTTACATCCTCTAACCAACACCCTTCGACGAGATATGGAGGAAGCCAACCAGTTTCGACAGATAAACGGTTGCCTTTGTCGTACCACATACAAGCCATGCCAAGCAGAGGGAAGTTAATAAAAGTGCGGATGCCTGTCCTATCTGGTCCTAATTCTCGAAGATGATATTTTTCTTGGAATTGTAGGTTTTTGACTAGCACTTCCTCAAAGTCATAACCAATGTTAGTAGTGAGCGCTGCGAAGGTCTCTAGGATCCCCATCGCAATTTCCGACGCCCAGTTATCCCCTTGAGCTACCGCTGCGTCCATTGCTGCAACCAGCTTATCAGGATAATCCGATGTGCGATTGTGGAACGACTGAATGACGTCTACTAGCATATAAGACAGCTCACCCGCTTTGGTTGAGCTCTGTCTCATCAAAGAAATCGGAAAGTTCGCCAATACATCCATGCTGGGTTTATCACGAACGATGACAGAGGTAAAATACGCATCTAGCCACATTGAAGGACAAATGAAGCCCATTTCTAAGATACCTTCACCATCCCATGTTACTTCTGGATAACCGAGTATCTGAACAGTTAATGGCTCATTCGGAAACATAGCCAGCCGATGATAACAAGCCCCCATTAATGAAGTTTCATAAAGACGTAATGTACAAATTTGTTCGTCTTCATGTGAGGTTTGAAACCAGGTATACCAGCGAACCTGGTCAATGGCAAAATCACCAAAACTAACCAAGTTTTCTCGCCTGACTTTAAGACCTTCTTTTCGCTGTTCTAATATCTTATTGATGAATTCTTTCTCAGAATAAACTCCACTTTCACTCAGCTCAGGATCTGCTTTGCGTTCTACAATTTTGATTGTTCCTTTACTTTGCATTTTAACGTAGTCCTTTGGAATCAATTTTAAACTCTGCTACTTCTACTACTACGTCTGAGCGCTTCAAGCTATTCGAGTAAAAGGGCTTAGGTATCTTTAAAAAGGACACATAATGCCAAGTGTAACGCAACAAAACGTCAGAAATGATGACCTAGCTCCCTTTAAAGCTTAGCGAATTATATTTCCGGCTTTTACATCCTCTAACCAACACCCTTCGACGAGATAGGGAGGAAGCCAACCAGTTTCGACAGATAAACGGTTGCCTTTGTCGTACCACATACAAGCCATGCCAAGCAGTGGGAAGTTAATAAAAGTGCGGATGCCTATCCTATCTGATCCTAATTCTCGAAGATGATATTTTTCTTGGAATTGTAGGTTTTTGACTAGCACTTCCTCAAAGTCATAACCAATGTTAGTAGTGAGCGCTGCGAAGGTCTCTAGGATCCCCATCGCAATTTCCGACGCCCAGTTATCCCCTTGAGCTACCGCTGCGTCCATTGCTGCAACCAGCTTATCAGGATAATCCGATGTGCGATTGTGGAACGACTGAATGACGTCTACTAGCATATAAGACAGCTCACCCGCTTTGGTAGAGCTCTGTCTCATCAAAGAAATCGGAAAGTTCGCCAATACGTCCAAGCTAGGTTTATCACGAACGATGACAGAGGTAAAATACGCATCTAGCCACATTGAAGGACAAATGAAACCTGTTTTTAAAATACCTTCGCCTTTCCAAGTTATTTCAGGATGATCAGGTACCTTAACCGTCAAAGGGCTTTCAGGTTTTTGAGCTAGTCGATGATAGCTAGCTTGCATTATCGAGGCTTCAAATAGACGCAGCGTTCCTATTCGGTCATTTAGTTCAGACACTGGAAACAAAGTATATAACCTAACTTGCTCCCAAACCCCGTCTGTTAGATATATCAAGTTTTCGCGCTTTATTGTGATACGATGTTTTCTTTTCTCTAAGTTTTTTTCTATTTGTTTTGTATAGTAATTAAGTTCCTCAGTATTCAACTCGTAGGCTGCTTTTCTATTTATCTTTTTCATACTAACTTTACTTCCCTTAACCTAATTCTTCGAGGCTAATATCAAACTCTTTTACATTCACTTTAGATACGCCATCTGAAGCATCAATTTCTGTTGTACCAGCTTTTTGTTCAGACATTAATTTAACGATTTCCGCCGCATATTTGCTTGTCCCTTGCTGATATGCTTCATTGCCAATTTTACGACTGCCGAGCGGCCTGCTGCCACCCTTAGCCTCGACGATGATGATTTCTTCAGTATCATCTGAGAGGTACACCATATTGAAATCACCTGGTTTCGATCCCTAAGTTGCAAGGTCTTTGGGATGGCTCAACTTAGCATTAGGGCGTATATTCCGAATAAAGTCATCCGCGACCAACTCACCAATTTTTGCAGACTGCTGGTTAATATTACCAATTTGAGCGTGATATCCCTCTTTGCTAGCTCGAGCGTCCATTGCCTCTTGACGCTCTTTCAAGCATTCATCAATTTTTGCTTTGTTTCTTTCTGTTAGCTCATAATCACTCGTATTGAGTTCAGACTTTTTTATACTATGCCAGTATTGGCTGCCCCAAACCTGTTGGGTCAATCCACTGGATATGGTGGACTGCATATTGGTAATGCCACCAATGATGGAGCGTTCAACAAACAACAAGCTCCCCACCTCAAACGTAAAAGCCACCCCATGAGAGATGGCTTGTATATTGATTTGCTAAAGGAGTTTATCGAATGATCTTCCCTGCTTTTACATCTTCTAGCCAACGTCCTTCGACGAGATAAGCTGGAAGCCAACCAGTTTCAACTGACAAACGGTTGCCTTTGTCGTACCACATACAGGCCATGCCAAGAAGAGGGAAAGATATGAAAGTTTCTATAGAAATCAAGTCCTCTGGCTTATCGAGCCTCATTTGGTATTTCTCTTGGAAATGTAGGTTTTTAACGAGCACTTCCTCAAAATCATAACCAATATTAGTAGTGAGCGCTGCGAAGGTTTCTAGGACCCCCATCGCAATTTCCAACGCCCAGTTATCCCCTTGAGCTACCGCTGCGTCCATTGCTGCAACCAGCTTATCAGGATAATCCGATGTGCGATTGTGGAACGACTGAATGACGTCTACTAGCATATAAGACAGCTCACCCGCTTTGGTAGAGCTCTGTCTCATCAAAGAAATCGGAAAGTTCGCCAATACGTCTAAACTTAGCCTGTCACGCACAACTGTCGATATGAAATACATATCAATCCATCTATTAGGATTTATGCACCCCGTTTTTAAAATACCTTCCCCGTCCCACTTTACTTCAGGATAGTCGAGAATCTTTATAGTTAATTCACCATTGGGATTCCTAGCAAGTCGATGATAACAAGCGCCCATTAGAGAAGTTTCGTAAAGACGTAATGTACAAATTTGTTCGTCTTCATGCGAGGTTTGAAACCAGGTATACCAGCGAACCTGGTCAATGGCGAAATCACCAAGACTGACCAGGTTTTCCCGCCGGATTTTAAGGCCTTCTTTTCTTTTATCTAATATTTTATTGATAAATTCTTTCTCAGAAGAAACCCCACTTTCACTCAACTCAGGGTTTGCTTTGCGTTCTACAACTTTACTTTGCATTTTAAATTAGCCCTTTAGAATTAATTTTAAACTCTGCCACTTTTAGTTTTACATCCGATGCATCCCCGTTCTCTTGAATGCTTGCTTGAGTATGTATATATCGAATAGGTATGCCGGATAAAGCTGCATCTTGGATTTGTCTTGCTGTTATTTTTCAGTCGTCCCTTCCTTTTTTCAGACATTAGGTTGGTGATTTCTGCAGTGTATTCGATATGCCATATTTCCAATTTTTCTGCTACCCAGCGGGCTGCTACCCCCTTTAGCCTCAACAATGATAATTTCACCTGGTGGAGACTCTTCCACATCGTAAACCATATCAAAGTCGCCCGGCTTCGAAATTGAGGTTCCAATATCTTTGGGATAAAGCAGCTTAGCATTAGGACGCTTACTCCGGACAACGTCATCTGCGGCCAACTCACCAATTTCTGCAGATTGCCGATTAATCTTGGCGATTTGAAAGTTATTATACTGAATTGCTAACTAAAGGAGTTTATCTAGTGATCTTCCCTGCTTTTACATCTTCTAGCCAACGCCCCTCGACGAGATAAGGAGGAAGCCAACCGGTTTTAATAGATAAACGGTTGCCTTTGTCGTACCACATACAGGCCATGCCAAGAAGAGGGAAGGATATGAAAGTTTCTATAGAAATCAAGTCCTCTGGCTTATCAAGCCTCATTTGGTATTTCTCTTGGAACTGTAGGTTTTTAACGAGCATTTCCTCAAAGTCATAACCAATGTCGGTAGTGAGCGCCGCGAAGGTTTCTAGGATCCCCATCGCAATTTCCAACGCCCAGTTATCCCCTTGGGCTACCGCTGCGTCCATTGCTGTAACCAGCTTATCAGGATAATCCGGTGTGCGATTATGAAACGACTGGATGACATCTACTAACATGTAAGACAGCTCACCCGCTTTAGTAGAGCTCTGTCTCATCAAAGAAATCGGAAAGTTCGCCAACACATCCATGCTAGCTTTGTCACGGACGATGACAGAGGTAAAATAGGCATCTAGCCACATTGAGGACAAATGAAGCCTGTTTTTAAAATACCTTCGCCTTTCCAGGTCACTTCTGGGTATCTAGGTAATTGAATACTTTGAGGTTCGTCAGGCCTCATCGCTAACTGATGATAAAACGCGCGCATTAATGACGCTTCATACAGGCAAAGTGTTCCGATTTGTTCATTTTCTATGGAGTGTGGGAACCACGAGTACCATCTCACTAGATAAAACGATTCATCACTTAAAGCAACTAAGTTTTCTCTACGAATACTGATTACCTCTTTGCGCGTGTCAAGGTCTTCATCAATATCAGAACTATAGCCTTTGATTAACTCCGAGGTCAGCTTTGGATCAGCATTTCTTTTTATTTTAATTTTGTCAGACATTTTAAAACTTCCCTAAATCTACATTAAATTCTTTTACTTTAATCTTTGAAACTTTCCCTGGTTCAGAGATTGGGGTTTTAGTATGTATCTATCTAATTGGGCGTCCACTCCTCGAAGCGTTTCTTATTGATTTAGCTGTTTCCCACTCTGTTGTATTTCGCCCATTCCTAGACATCTTACCAACTATTGCCGCTGCATATTTAGACGTTCCTTGCTGACATGCTTCGTTTCCTATTTTTCTACTACCCAAAGGACTGCTCCCCCTTTGGCCTCAACAATGATAATTTCACCTAGTGGTGGCTCTTCCACCTCGTAAACCATATCAAAGTCGCCCGGCTTCGAAATTGAGGTTCCAATATCTTTGGGATGAAGCAGCTTAGCATTAGGACGTTTACTCCGAACAAAGTCATCCTCGACCGTTTCACAATTTTTGCCGATTGTCTATTGATTTTACTTATTTGCGCGTTATATCCATCTTGGCCAATCCGAGCGTCCATTGCCTCTTGACGCTCTTTCAAGCATTCATCAATTTTTGCTTTGTTTCTTTCTGTTAGCTCATAATCACTCGTATTGAGTTCAGACTTTTTTATACTATGTCAGCATTGGCTGCCCCAAACCTGTTGGGTCAACCCACTGGATATGGTGGACTGCATATTGGTAATGCCACCCCATGAGAGATGGCTTATATATTGATTTGCTAAAGGAGTTTATCGAATGATCTTCCCTGCTTTTACATCTTCTAACCAACGTCCTTCGATGAGATAGTGAGGAAGCCAACCAGTTTCAACAGATAGACGGTTGCCTTTGTCGTACCACATGCAAGCCATGCCAAGCAGAGGGAAATTAATAAACGTGCGGATCCCTATTCTATCTGGTCCTAATTCTCGAAGATGATATTTCTCTTGAAACTGTAGGTTTTTAACGAGCACTTCCTCAAAATCATAACCAATGTTAGTAGTGAGCGCTGCGAAGGTTTCTAGGATCCCCATCGCAATTTCCAACGCCCAGTTATCCCCTTGAGCTACCGCTGCGTCCATTGCTGCAACCAGCTTATCAGGATAATCCGGTGTGCGGTTGTGGAACGACTGAATGACGTCTACTAGCATATAAGACAGCTCACCCGCTTTGGTAGAGCTCTGCCTCATCAAAGAAATTGGAAAGTTCGCCAATATGTCCATACTTGGCCTGTCACGCACAATTGTCGATATGAAATACATATCAAGCCATCTATTAAGATTTATGCACCCCGTTTTTAAAATGCCTTCCCCGTCCCACTTTACTTCAGGATAGTCGAGAATCTTGATAGTTAATTCATCATTGGGATTCATAGCAAGTCGATGATAACAAGCGCCCATTAGAGAAGTTTCGTAAAGACGTAATGTACAAATTTGTTCGTCTTCATGCGAGGTTTGAAACCAGGTATACCAGCGAACCTGGTCAATGGCGAAATCACCAAGACTGACCAGGTTTTCCCGCCTGACTTTAAGACCTTCTTTTCTGTTATCTAAAACCCGGTTTATAAATTTTTTCCGATTCACAATGGCTTGTGTGTCAAGTTCAGGATTTGCTTTTCGCTCTAAAAATTTGACCGATTCTTTACTTTGCATTTTGACTTAATCCTTTTGAATCAATTTTAAACTCTGCCACTTCTAGTTTTACATCTGAGGCCTTACCACTTTCAGGGATATTCGCTTGAGTATGTATATATCGAATAGTTCTGCCGGATAAAGCGGCGTATTGAATTTCGTCGGCAGCTAATTTTTCAGTCGTTCCTTCCTTTTTTTCAGACATTAGGTTGGTGATTTCGGCAGTGTATTCCGTTGTCCCTTGCTGATATGCCATATTTCCAATTTTTCTGCTACCCAGCGGGCTGCTACCCCCTTTGGCCTCAACAATTATAATTTCACCTGGTGGCGGCTCTTCCACCTCGTAAACCATATCAAAATCGCCCGGCTTCGAAATTGAGGTTCCAATATCTTTGGGATGAAGCAGCTTAGCATTAGGACGTTTACTCCGGACAAAGTCATCCGCGGCTAACTCACCAATTTTTGCAGACTGTTGGTTAATATTGCCAATTTGAGCATTATATCCCTCTTCGCCAGTTCGAGCGTCCATTGCCTCTTGACGCTCTTTCAAGCATTCATCAATTTTTGCTTTGTTTTTTTCTGTTAGCTCATAATCACTCATATTGAGTTCTGAGTTTTCTTTATACTCTGCTTTATTCAGCACAAGATCTTCAGTGAAGATCGTGCAACCTTCTTCCTCGCCAACTTTCTCTGAGTCAAAAACATGCGCATTTACAAATTCCTCAATCCCAACAACATACTGCACTTCGTGTCTGCTGCCATCTGAATGATTGATATGACGATAAAAAGTAATCTCGTTTCTCTCACAATGAATATGGTCTAAATCGTATTCATATCGAATATTGTTTTTACCTTTGGGTTTTCGGATTTTGACTTGCGAACGAACGCCATCTTCTCCGACAGATGACTCTTTTGCTGCTTCTAAAATCTGATCGCAAACCTCTTGGGGAACGTTGTTTTGCGCCTGATACTCAGCCAGCATTTTCTGCAAGCGTTTTAGCCCTTCTTCACAAAGAAAACCTGTTGGGTCAATCCACTGGATGGGGTTGATTGAATATCGGTAAACATATAAGCCACCTCGTGAAAGGTGGCTTATATACTGAATTTCTATATAAATGATAATTTATCGTGTGATCTTCCCTACTTTTACATCTTCTAGCCAACGCCCTTCAACGAGATAAGGAGGAAGCCAACCGGTTTCAACAGATAAACAGTTACCTTTGTCGTACCACATACAAGCCATGCCAAGCAGAGGGAAAGAGATGAAGGTTTCGATTGAAATCAATTTTTTAGGAGCATCCAAGCGCATTTGATATTGCTCCTGGAACTGCAGGTTCTTAATGAGTACCTCTTCAAAGTCATAATCAATATCGGTTGTCAGGGCGGCAAAGGTTTCTAAAATGCCCATGGCGATTTCTAATGCCCAGTCATCACCCTGAGCAACTGCAGCGTCCATTGCTGCGACTAGCTTATCGGGGTAATCCGATGTGCGGTTGTGGAATGACTGAATCACATCCACCAGCATGTAAGAAAGCTCACCAGCCTTCGTAGAACTTTGTTTCATCAGAGAAATCGGAAAGCTCGCCAATACGTCCATACTTGGCCTGTCACGCACGATCACCGAAGTGAAATAAGCATCAAGCCATCGGTTAGGGTGTAAACACCCCGTTTTTAAAATACCTTCACCTTTCCAGGTTACTTCCGGGTATCCAGGTAATTGAATACTTTGAGGCTCGTCAGGTCTCATGGCGAGCTGATGATAAAATGCACGCATTAATGATGCTTCATATAGACATAGTGTGCCGGTTCTCTCATCATCATTTAATGGAGGTAGCCATGTATACAGGCGAATTTGCTCAGACACATCATCACTCAAATAAACCAAGTTTTCTCTTTTTATCGCAATGCGCCTTTTTCGTTTATCTAAGTTCTCTTTTACTTCTTCTCTGTAAGCATCTATTGCCGCTTGAGTTAGACTAATATGAGCCAATCGCTCAATCTTTTTTAATTCCTTGGCATCAAACATTTCCAAATTCTCCCATGTCTATATCAAATTCTTTCGCTTTAATTTTCGAGACTTTACCATCTGAAGATATTTCTGCTTGTGTATGAATATAACGAATCGGAATATCATCTTTGATAGCGGATTTGATGTGATTTGCAGCAATCTTTTCCGTTGTACCTTGTTCTTGCTTAGACATCTCACCAATAATTGCTGCTGTATATTCAGTTGTCCCTTGCTGATATGCCATATTTCCAATTTTACGACTGCCGAGCGGGCTACTGCCACCCTTAGCCTCGACGATGATGATTTCTTCAGGATCATCTGAGAGGTACACCATATCGAAATCACCTGGTTTCGATCCCGAAGTTGCAAGGTCTTTGGGATGGATCAACTTAGCATTAGGGCGTATATTCCGAACAAAGTCATCCGCGACCAACTCACCAATTTTTGCTGACTGCTGGTTAATTTTAGCAATTTGGGCGTTATGCCCTTCTTCGCCGCTACGCGCATCCATTGCCTTTTGACGTTCTGCTAAACACTCATCAACCTTTTGTTTGCATTCTTCAGAAAGTTTGTATTTCTCATCCTCATCCTTATTATTGAATTCGAATTCTGAGTTATCCTTGTAATCCGCTTTATTCAGCACTAGGTCCTCGGTGAAGATGGTGCAGGTCTTATCGCCACCGACCTTCTCTGAATCAAACACGTGAGCATTAACAAACTCTTCTATCCCGACTACGTACTGCACTTCATGTTTGCTTCCGTCAGAATGATTAATGTGGCGATAAAAAGTAATCTCGTTCTTCTCGCAATCAATATGGTCTAAATCGTATTCATATCGAATATGATTTTTACCTTTGGGTTTTCGGATTTTGACTTGCGAGCGAACGCCATCTTCTCCGACGGATGACTCTTTTGCTGCTTCTAAAATCTGATCGCAAACCTCTTGGGGGACATCGCTTTGCGCCTGATACTCTGCCAACATTTGACCCAAGCGTTTTAGCCCTTCTTCACATAGGAAACCTGTTGGGTCAATCCATTGAATTGGGTTGACTGCATATTGGTAATGGTTAATGCCACCAGCAATAGATATCGGATCTTGTTGGATAAAGCGTCCTAGCTTAGGATCGTAATACCGAGCGAGGTTGTAATGTAAGTTGGTTTCTTGATCGAAGTACTGTCCTTGAAAACGCAGTGGATTTGCTACATTTTCAATATGTACATGAGCAAAGCCGTTAGCATCGTAGCTGGCACTCCATACAACATTCCCTTCGCAATCGATTAGTCGCTCTGGTTTACCAACTTGATCGCACTGGTACCAATAAATAACGTCATTTTCTAGCAGTGCCACTGGCGTGTAAGTTTCGGGTTGATATAGGTACCAACGGAAAGCACCTGAAGAGCGTTCACCAATTAAACGTTCACCTTCCCACAGGAACTCCTTAACGCCTTTTTGTGTAATTTTTTTCGTTCTGCGCCCTAATGCATCATATTCATATTGACTGATACCATCGTCGGTGTGAACTTCAATGAGCTGATTTAACGCATCAAATACGCGAGTCTGAACGTGTCCTTGCCCCTCACGTTTTGTCTGGTTTCCTTGCGCGTCATATTTGAACCGTACATCATCGTGTACTTCAATACGATCAGCGAATACCTCTGAAGTTGGCAAAGTAGGATTGCCAAAACTATCGTATTCAAATTTAGTCACATCTCCGGAAGCATTGACTCGTTTAAGTTGCCCTAAGGTATCGTACTGATAGTGCGTTGCTCCTGCCGTATTATCAATGATTGATGAAATACGGTTTTGTGCGTTGTAAACGTACTTTTTCTCTCTATCTGGCCAATGCTGTTCAACCAAACGACCAACACCATCATAAATGATGCGCTCATTAAAATATGCCGTTTCAATTTGGGAAACGCGTCCCATTTCATCGTAATGAAATTTGATTTGAGGTAAATCTAGGTTTCCAAACCGAATCGCTGAAAAACGCCCATATCGATCGTAAGAGAAGTTCAGTTCCGTATTATCTGGCAGTACCTGAGATACGCGTTGGCCAACTCTGTTAAACTCCTGCGCTATCTCAAACTGGCCTTGAATGCGCTTTGTTAAATGCCCAAATGAAGAGTATTGGTATTGCAATGTTTGATGGCGATTGGATGCTAAAGTAAGTCGCCCACCAAGCGTATAATTGAAGTGGTTCTCTACAATACTGCTACCATTTCCTGCTTTGACGTGCATGAGATAACCCGCAGCGTCATAGCGATACAGCACCGTTCTATCGGCGACTTGCTTACGATGGAGCCGCCCCATATGATCATAATCAAATTGGCTTTGTAGATTATCAAACCCAATAGTTCCTGATAGCTGGCCTTCATCGTCATACAGGAATTCGAACTCTAAGCCGTCACTCCGAACTAATTTAGTCAGGTTACGTTGTTGATCGTATTCGTAAGAAATATGGCTGCCATCGGGAAAGATGACTGCTTCTTGTTGCGCGAGTGCTCCCCATTGATACGAGGTAATGCCTGCTGGCGTCCGAATCTGAGCAACACGACTGTGCTCATCGTAAGAATATTCTTCGCTATAACCGACTTTGTCTTCGTCGTTAAAATAACGAACTGATGTACGCCTGCCAAATTGATCATAAGCGAGTTGAGCAATACACCCATCGGGATAAGCAACGCCATTCACTAAATCTTCTTCATTGTAGCTGTAACGAAGTAATGTACCGTCTATTTCATTCGCGATAAGTCTTTGTTGTTCATCCCACCACCATTGACTTTTCTTACCATCTTCAGACTCTTTTTTGACGACTTGCCCGTGTTTATCGTAATCATATTCCGTGACACAGCCAAACTGGTCGGTATCCCAAACTCTTTGACCGAGGCTATTGTAGTAAGCCTTCTCGATATCCCCATCTGGCGAAACCGTTTTAACTAACTTACCTAAGCCGTCATAGCCATATTGAATTTCTTTGCCAGAGGAATGAAACTTAGAAACCAATTGACCATGCTGATTATATTGATAATTGACCGTTGACTGATCAGGATAGATAGCTTGTGCTTTTCTTCCTAATTCATCATATTGCCATCGCCAAGTTTTACCTGTGGGGCTTATTTTCTCGAGTAAGTTACCCTGCTCGTCATGCAAGAAAGACCATTGATGATCTAACGAGTCAGAATAAGAAGAGTGATTTCCCTGATAATGGAAGCGATAGTCATAAATTCCTGCGTCCCCAACGTTCCTGATGCATTTCGCGTTAGCACCTTCGCCATCCCATTCAAAATAATGAGTAAAGCCAGTTGGTCGTACACGCTTGACAATTAAATGGCCGCGGTATTGATACTGTTCCTTTAAGCCTAAATGATTAGTTGCACTGACCAAATCATCGTGCTCATCATAGGTATAAGTTGTCAGAACTTTTTGGGACTTTGCATTAAGCAGTTCTACAAGGCGGCCTTGCTTATCATATTGACATTCAAGAACCGGACGCTTGTTATATGCGATCTCGATCAATCGATGGTTTCGAGAATACTGCAATTGAAACGTTGAAAACGTGCCATTTCTAACTTGTTTAACAAGCCAGCGATCATCTTTTTGCTCAAACCGATATTGATGCCCATTAGCGAGCGTTACAATCCGAGTTGTTGAGCTCAGGAAATAACAGCTCGCACCAGCGTATATTTGATAACTTGTTGCTCCAATATCTACTGGCTCAAATTCTGTGATATCGGCCTTATCGTCAACAAACTCCCAAGCGATAACATTGTCTTTCTCGTTCGTCTTTTCGCGTAATTCAAACTGAAATGCATGTCGCCAACCAAAGCCCATTCCATGATTTACATCCGACTGCGAAGAGCGGTAAGTACGCTGCCAAGTAGTACCTTGTTGTAGCTCGATATCATAGAGTTCGAGAATTTCTTCACCCGTCACAAGTGATACAGGATCACCGGCTTTCTCATGTTTTTCGCTGCTTTGTTGCTGAGGCTTGGCGGATGCGGCACTTCTGCCACTCTTTTTATTCGACTTCCCCTTTCCCTTCGATGGTTTTGCATTGACGGTATTTTGAGTCGGTGGAGGCGTAACCGCCGACGAGAGTGCGTAGTTTTCGCCGGTAGGTACAATTCGAGCGACATGCAAGTCACCGTTCACCAAAGCATTGGCAAACGTTGAATTATAGTGTTGGGAAGTAAGCTCACCGTCAGGTATGTTTGGCTTGAATTGACCAATCGCATAGAACAAATCCTCGACATAGCGAAGGTCAAGCTCACCAAAGCTCTCAAGAAACTCTATTGCCTCTTGTTTGGTCACGAATGTTTTAGGTTCGCCGCTAGTAAGTAACTGACCAGAGAAGTGATAACTTTCGCCAAAGCGATTCGTGATAGGAATGACGAATTGAGGGATCATAGCCGTAACGTGTTTGTCCTTTTCTTACCTTGCCGCATCATTTAATGCTCGTTTCGCTCTTTTTATTTGTGAGAGCAAGATGCCTTAATCAAACATCCTCCGATAGAGATTCCTCTGTATGCGTAGACTGAATGTATTGATGGCAATTTTCACGTATGCAACTCTTTGAATTTCTGAGCGCAGCGTACTTTAACGGGACGATGAATCCTGAGTAAATGAACAATAGCGTGAGTGAGACTAATGTCTCATCGTGACGCGATTTTTTTACATGTTTCTTACTTAACTATGATTTTCTGCCCAGTTACGTAAATTCACTCAATAAGTTGCATCAAGTATCACCACTGCGACTCAACGCTTCATATTTGAGACAAAACAGCAACAAAAAAACCGCCTATTACGGCGGTTTTGCTTAAAGAATACTGATTAAAGGTTTGGACCTGTCGATGGTCTGTGTGGTTGGTTATTCCGCAGTTGCTGCATCCCTTGAAACATTCGCATAAACCACACCAAGATGGCTAATGCAGCAAACACCATCCCTACCCAAGGAATAAAGTAAGCGATGGTTTCAAGCAAAGTACTATGCAACCAATAATCACTCACGCCAACGAGTACACCGTTAGAAGTCGCGACGGTGACGATCAACACAACAAAAAACGTCAGGTAGAGAAAGAAGGTGCGAATTAAACCGTAGTAATGAGAAATCACTACGTCGCTGTCTTCTCCCTTATCTAATCGGTAACCCGCATAGATAATTGCGATAACGCCTGAGATCAGAAACGTAAACGGGGTCAGACAGCTCAGGATGTACGCAACCCAAATCCCGTTATGAGGTTTGTTCATTCGCTTTCGCTCCTTTTACTTCCGTTTGTGCCGTATCTGTTTCACCCATCGCTTCTTTGGACTTCACTTCCTCATACCAAAGATCGTGATGCTCTTTCGCCCATGTCTCGTCAACTTCACCAGTCACCATGCCTTCTAGCGCACCTTCCATACCGAATAGACCAATATAGATGTGGAAGATAAAGCCACAGATTAGAATCAGCGCCGAAATCGCATGAACTAAGTTAGAAAGCTCCATGTCACGGCGAGTTTGGCCAAAGATAGGAAAGTCCAGAACTAAGCCACTCACTGCCGCGATAGCACCAAAGAAGATTAACAACCAATAGATTGCCTTCTCACCACCGTTTGAGAAACCAGCTGACGGATGTGTGCCTTTGTATTTACCAACCATGCCGCCCATTTTCATAAACCAACGAACATCTGTCATGTTTGGAATCGACTTGCGCCACCATTTAAAGAGCACGAGCATCAGTAAAATGAAGAACAATGGTCCCATGTAATTGTGGTACTGCTTCGCCAACATGACGATAAAGCCCCAGAACTCAGTAGGAACGTACGGTTTTAAGAAGTGCTTACCGTAAACCAGCATCAAACCACTGAATGCCAGCGTTAAGAATGTAAACGCCATACTCCAGTGAAGCGCGCGGTCTAAACGAGACCAACGCTTCATTTTTTTACCAGTACGCGGCTTGCTAAGCATCAAAGGACCAACGAATACGTAAGCCATGATTACCATTGCAATACTGCCGAAAATCGCGACAGCACCCGCTGGAGACATCCATTTCTCTTTTAGAATGTACCAAGTCTCACCAGGTTTACTGATCAATACGCCATGTTCTGGCGATTGAGACGTGGTGTAGCCTTCTTGCCCCTCTCTGACTTCGCGCCAATAGTCTGCCCCGGCGAGTTGCGTGATCTCCTGTTGAATAACTTTAGAAGATTGTTCCTCTGCTGAAGCAGGCATTGCGAAAGTCAGCAGCAATGCTGTCATCATTGACAGCATTGCTAAAGATGCACGTTTAAGCGTGTTTAACATGTGCCTCTCCTTACTTAGCTTTTCGTCGCATCGTAAGAAAGATCGTTTCCGTCTGTCCAACCTGCGTTTTTCGCGCCGCGTTCTACCACACGTTGACGGAAAATGTCAGATACTTTCTCTGCGTCACCCGCAAGCAGCGCTTTAGTTGAACAAAGCGATGCACACATCGGTAACTTGCCTTCTGCGATACGGTTCGCACCGTATTTTTGACGTTCTTCCTCAGAGCCAGGCTCTGTTTCTGGGCCGCCCGCGCAGAAAGTACATTTATCCATTTTGCCACGTTCACCAAACGCTTCTTGTTTAGGAAATTGAGGTGCGCCAAACGGACAAGCAAACAAACAGTAACCACAACCGATACACAGATCTTTATTGTGAAGAACGATGCCGTCTTCGGTATGTTCGAAACAGTCTGCTGGACAAACTGCCATACAAGGTGCATCGGTACAGTGCATACAAGCAACAGAGATAGAGTTTTCACCAGCTTCACCGTCGTTTAGTGTTACCACGCGGCGACGTTGAATGCCCCATTCAAGCGCATCGTCGTTTTCGTTCTTACATGCAGTAACACAGCCGTTACACTCGATACAGCGTTTGGTGTCACATAGAAATTTCATTCGTGCCATTGTCAGACTCCTTACGCTTTACGAATGTTACATAGGGTTACTTTGGTTTCCTGCATCAAGGTAACCGGGTCGTAACCGTAAGTGGTTGCCGTGTTAGCCGATTCGCCAACAACGTAAGGTTGTGTACCTTCTGGGTATTTAGGGCGTAGGTCTTCACCTTCGAACTTACCGCCAAAGTGGAACGGAATGAACGCCAAACCAGGTTTCACACGACGTGTTACCATCGCTTTCACCTTGATTCGTCCTTTCTCTGCACCTTCAACCCAAACATCATCACCATCTCTAAAGCCAAGATCGTTCGCGTCTTTCGGGTTCACTTCAACAAACATTTCTTGTTGAAGCTCGGCAAGCCAAGGGTTTGAACGCGTCTCTTCACCACCACCTTCGTATTCAACCAGACGGCCAGAAGTCAGAACGATTGGGTACTCGCCCGATTTGTCTTGCTCTTGAATGGATTTATACAACGTAGGAACACGGAAGATTGCATCTTTGTCTTCCCAAGTTGGGTAATCCGTTACAAGGTCACGACGTGGTGTGTAAAGTGGTTCACGATGCAGTGGCACACGGTCTGGGAACGTCCAAACAATCGCACGCGCTTTCGCGTTACCAAATGGAATACAACCGTGCTTGATCGCGACACGCTGAATACCGCCAGAAAGGTCAGTCTTCCAGTTTTTACCCTCTGCTGCCACTTTCTCTTCAGCAGTTAAGTCGTCCCACCAACCAAGTTGTTTCAACAACTTGTCAGTGAACTCTGGGTAACCGTCTTTGATTTCACAGCCTTTCGAATAACTGTCTTCTGCAAGAAGGCTCTTGCCTTCAAATTCCACACCAAAGCGCGTACGGAAGTTACCGCCACCTTCTGCAACCGTCTTAGACGTATCGTACAGAATGTGTGTACCTGGGTGTTTCATTTCTGGTGTGCCCCAACATGGCCAAGGTAGACCGTAGGTTTCACCGTTGACAGGGCCACCTTCCGCTTCCAATGTGGTTTTGTGGAACGTATGCCAGTTTTGTTGGTGCGCTTTCAAACGCTCTGGGCTTTGGCCTGTGTACCCAATCGTCCACATGCCTTTGTTGAATTCACGCGTTAGGTCTTCAATCACCGGCTGGTTGTTTTCAACACGGATGTTTTTGAACAGAAGATCGGAATAGCCCAGTTTCTTCGAAAGCAGGTACATGATTTCGTGGTCTGGTTTTGATTCAAACAAAGGTTCAATCACCTGATCACGCCATTGTAGAGAACGGTTAGATGCGGTAACGCTGCCGTGTGTTTCAAACTGTGTTGTTGCAGGAAGCAGGTAAACGCCGTCGGTACGGTCGTTCATTACCGCAGCAACCGTTGGGTATGGGTCCACAATCACCATCATGTCCAACTTCTGCATCGCTTTTTTCATCTCAACACCACGTGTTTGAGAGTTCACTGCGTGTCCCCAGTAGAACATTGCACGGATGTTTTCGCGTTGACGAATGTTGTCTTTGTTTTCCAGTACACCATCAACCCAACGAGATACAGGAATACCTGCACTGTGCATTGGTTTCTGACCGCTGTAAGCGTTGTCATCGAAACGACCTTTGATCCATTCGTAATCGATTTCCCACACTTTTGACCAATGACGCCAAGCGCCTTCAGAAAGGCCGTAGTAGCCAGGTAGCGTGTCAGAAAGTACGCCAAGGTCGGTTGCGCCTTGTACGTTATCGTGACCACGGAAGATGTTTGCACCGCCGCCTGATTTACCAATGTTACCAAGCGCTAGCTCAAGCACACAGTAAGCACGTGTGTTGTTGTTACCAGTAGTATGCTGAGTACCACCCATACACCAAACAATGCAGCCTGGGCGATTTTCAGAAAGCAGTTTTGCTGTTTGGTAAACGTCTTCTTCGCTTACGCCTGTTACGCGCTCAACTTCTGCTGGCGTCCATTTCGCCACTTCAGCACGGATCTCATCCATACCGAATACACGTTGACGGATGAACTCTTTATCTTCCCATTGGTTTTCGAAGATGTGCCACAACACACCCCAAATGAATGCTACGTCAGAACCAGGACGAAGTGATACATAGTGATCCGATTTTGCTGCCGTACGTGTACGACGAGGATCCGCTACGACGATCTTACAGTTGTTCTTCTCTTTCGCGATCAGAATGTGCTGCATCGCTACTGGGTGTGCTTCAGCTGGATTTGAACCAATGAATAGCATCGACTTACAGTTGTGCATGTCATTGAAAGAGTTGGTCATCGCACCGTACCCCCAAGTGTTCGCTACACCCGCCACGGTTGTTGAGTGACAAATACGCGCTTGGTGGTCAACGTTGTTCGTACCCCAAAGTGATGCCATTTTGCGGAACAAGTACGCTTGTTCGTTGCTGTGCTTTGCGCTTCCCAAGAAGTAAACCGAATCAGGGCCGGACTCTTTACGGATGTCCATCACCTTGTTACCGATTTCTTCGATCGCTTGATTCCAACAAAGCTTTTTCCACTTCCCGTTTTCAAGCTTCATTGGGTATTTTAGACGACGCTCACCGTGACCATGTTCACGCAGTGCTGCGCCTTTTGCACAGTGACCACCGGCGTTAAATGGGTGGTCGAATGCAGGCTCTTGACCCGTCCAAACACCATTTTGAACTTCTGCGTAAATACCACAACCCACTGAGCAGTGAGAACAGATAGTACGTTTTATTTCTGTTTTCGCTTCTGGATCGACTGATTTTGCTTGCGCTTTTTTCATCATTCCCGGTGCGAATAGACTAGCACCAACCACTGCGCCACCAGCGGCAAGCGAAGTGTTTTTCATGAATGCACGACGAGATACGCCAAGCTGATTCGTTTCTTTGCTCACACTGTCGGAGCGTTTGACAAGTTTCATCCGTTATCTCCTAAAGTGTGTCGTAGTAATCGCGAATGTGTTGAGTTTCACGATACCCTTTCTTCTTCACGTCATTTTCAGAAGGCTCAACCGTTTCTGAAGCAACGGCCACTTTCGTGGTTCCCGCAACAACAGCACCGGCAACGGCAGCGGTTGTGAAGCCTTTTAGGAGATCCCTACGGCTTGTGTTTATTTCTTTATTATCTTTCATCATTGCTTCCTTACCTTACGGTAGATCTTTGGAGACTCATGCCTCTCTATCGATATGACCAAGTACTGCTCGATTACTCGTAATCAGTGACGTTTTTCACATCAATTTTTAATTTGTTCTTACTGCTTTTGGTGTTCACGCTAAAGCGCACTTGCTCTAACGTTAAAAACGCATCGCAAAGCTGTGCAGCTGGCTTGTAGAAGTTCACGCTTTCTGCGCTCTCTAGTTGGCGCGTAAAAGATTGGAACCAAGGGGCGATGTGTTTGTTAAACACCGCTTGTTGAAGTTCTTCCTCTTCACCTGTCAGCATTGCCATCACTTCGCACAGTGCAGAAATATGGTCTTCAGGCTCTTTCACGTTCTCTTCTCGTTCGATGCCTAAAAGATCCAAATCGCGACGAATTTCCGCTAACGGTTTTTCCATCATCGAGCCAGTGCGATGCCAAGATCCGAATGGCACAACTTCACCACGTCCAATGCCAATAAACAGATCTTGATATTCTTCTTCTAACGCTTCTCGCTGCGTTTCGTTCGCGGCTTGTTGCAGTGCGAGCCAAGCTTTTTGCATCGCGCTCTCAGACGGTTCAATTTCTAGCGACTTCAGGAACGCCAGCATTTCATCACTAGGCGCACTACGAAAAAGTGCAGATAGTACGAGATAAATGTCTGTTCTCAGTGTTTGTTCTTGTTGTGTGTCCACTGCGAGCTCCTAGTATTTCAGTTGTTTCATTGGGTCTTCTGCCATCGACTCAAACATGTCGATCACACGGCAGTCTTCACACATCGCGATACGATTGATCGCCGCTTCATCAGAGAAATGAGAGTGACCGCGTAACTTGTTTTGTAGCATGTCGATCATCGATTGCGGAGCAAAAGGCTTGTGACAACGAATGCACTCGGCTGCCTTTTCTTCATGAATCACAACCGCTTTCTGGCGTTCTTCTTTCACCCAGTTCATACGAGGAGTAAGCGTCAGCACTTTCTCTGGACACGCTTTCTCGCACAGCCCACATTGAATGCAGTCTTGCTCGACGAATTTAAGCGACGGAGATCGACCGTCCGTATGCAATGCACGTGTTGGACACACCGCCACACAGCTCATACACAACGTACAACCTTTACTTTCACAAGAGACTGTGCCGTAAGGTGCGTTCGCTGGAAGTTCAACAATGTTCTCAACTGGAATACGTGATGCGGACAACGCATCCAACGCCGTAAATAGACGCTGACGTTTGTTGCCTTGCAAGTCTCCTAATGCCAAATCAAAAGACTCGGTACAAAGTGTCGGAGCACCTTCACGTAGTGACTCTAGATACAGAATGTCGATGGTTTCTTTGGCGATACCAAGCTGACCGAGCAGCTCTTGAGCAATACCTACTTCGCTATTAAGCACACGAATAATGGTTTGAGGCATAAAACGTGAAGCCGCAAACAGCACCTGAGTAGCACCATTCACAAGCGCGGCGAACCAAGTATCAATACCAACCGAAGGCAGTTCTTCCACCACAATTGGAATCACATTATCTGGCAGTGCTTTTAGTGCCATCACGTTGTAGCTCTCGTGGCGAGAACTGCAAATCAATACGATAGGATCTAAACCACCCGCTTGCTCATAGTTGGCGAGCGTACGTTCAATAAACTTTTGCGTATCTTCAGGGTTTGGCAGTGCGTAATGAATCGCTTCTGTCGGACACGCTGTAGCACAAGTACCCACGCCTTGACATAGGTATGGGTTGATCTCGATGCGATGGCCCGTTTTGTCGCTGCCTTCACTCGATAGTGCCCCTGCCGGACAAGCATCCACACACCGTTCGCAACCTTTTACGCCACGAGAGCTGTGTGCACATAAATCGGTATCTAAACGGAAGAATTTCGGTTTATCGAACGTCCCCATTAAGGTTGGAATCTCTTCCAACGCTTCAGCCAGTTTCGGATAGCCACGACCTACTGGGTAGTAGCCCGGTACTGGGACTTCTTCCGACATGCAGCTGTTAAGGCAAAGATCGAGTACGATATCGAAACAATCGCTATTGATCGCGACCTTGGCAAGATTGTTGGTCGAACCATGATTTTCAATCAGAACTTCAAACGTACCTAAGAACCCTGAAACCTGAACCGAATTGGCGTAATAAAGCTCGGGATTTGTGCCCTTTTCGCCATCGGTAGAAAGCAGCGTTAGGCTGTTCATTTGCGACAATTGCGCTGCCGCACTTTCGATGATTGCTGTTGGGCCCACAATCAAAGTATTACCGCCGCTTTCATAGCTTACGGTTGGTGGAATAAGATTGGTCAACTCTACGGTATTTTCGAAAGCGTACAGCCTCGCTTTACCGTTATTGGAAGTTGCTTGTTCTAATAATTGTTTCAGCATTGCTCAATTCCATTTATGAACATGGATAGTCTTTTCCATCTCTTAGTGTAGTTAGCGCCGGAGATTCTGCTGATTAACTTATCAATGGGCATTCTTATTCCGCCTTCTACAGGCGATGAATACTACGCAGTGCGTCCGTACTAACTTCAACCAGATTGGTATTGATCAACAAATAGCAAGTGTCATGCCAACAAAATATCAACTAAAAATCAATAGGTTATCAATTTTACTGACAAATAGTAGGGATAAAAAAACCGGTTGAGACATTTTGTCTCAGCCGGTTCATTGAGTGTTTAGTCAAAATGTACCTATTCTTTGTGTGGTATATTTTGTCTCACCTCGTTAGGCTGTGATTCTTCAGCAAAAGTATCACTTTCACTAGGCACTGTATTTATATACGGTTCATTTTCATCTTGAGTAATTTGGGCATTTTTGTCGGTGTTTGACTCTGCGTCTTCAACTACCTCAGATGCGATATCGTTAGCGTTAATCTCAGACCCTTGCGCAGTTTCAGCATCTGGTTCGTCTTCCACTTTGTCTTTAACCCAATCACGCAGCGTCTCAGCGACGTCTTGAGAAAGTGACTTTAAGTTACTGTAATCATCATCGTAATCGTCTAGGCCGTCACGCACGTTAAATTCTTCGGACAAGAACATTTTGCGCAGCGCAGCTTTCTTGACACTTTCTGAAGCTTCAGAAACCAGCAGTTGCGCCACAGACATTTCTTCAGTCTTTTCAGTCCCTACACTCGCGGTAATGTCTGGAGCCTGACTATCCTCATTGACGTTCAAAGCATTTGAGCTTTCGTCAGCGTTTGAAAGCGCTGTGACACTATCTTCGGATTGCGCCATCTCTGCTATCGGCGTGATCTCTTCAGCATGTTGGGAAGATTCTTCTAGTTTACGTTTCGACCAACGGCTTAAAAAACTAGTTGCCATTTGCTCTGCCTGCTCCTTTGCGTTTCTTGCGTCTTACTTCTAACAACTCACCGTGACGACCAATAAAGGCTTCCATCCAAGCCTGAACGGCTAACGGCATATCGTTAGATAGTACAAGGTTATCACCATCCATATATTGCGCCGCAACAGATTGTGAAGCCGTCAGTAACTGTATCGCTGGTTTTTCACCAGACTCGACGTTATCCATCACTAAAAAGAGTTTAGGTTGCTGAGAGCTTAAGTTAAAGCGGTAGTCTGTACGTTCATCTTTATGTAATTGCAACGGACAAACATCTGGAGTCTCTTCCGTCGGATTCAGCGCAAATCCTGTCAACTGCCATTGCGTTGTCACCCAAATCCCTGTACTGATCTCATGCTCAACAAGCTCTACGCCGATTGGCCATGTATCCTCAGTCTTTTCGTAATTTTTTTCGAAATCTTTCTTATCCGACATAACTCACCCAGTCTTTCTATTTTTGGTCTGAAAACACACAGGATATTTTGCCCCCGTTTTCGACCATTTTTATTGTCTTCGAAGCAATAAACGCGCCAAGCTGATATAACTTAGTCTATATACTCCCTCAGGCTATAAGTACCAAACTAGACGAAACTCAAATGTACTGATGTGTCATTACTGCGAACTCGCAGTTTTAATGCATTGTTGACATAAAACCTCGCAATTTCTGTGGGAACCGCTATTTTGGAATGAGATTTGCTAGCCACTTAAAAAGCTAAAATGCGTAGCAACCTAACGCTCTTAATCACTAGGACACGACTGTGCTGAAACCAAATATTATTAAAACCAGTGAAAATCCCCTGCAAACCATTGAAGTCGATGTGTACGACGAGTACGGCGAAAAGCTCACGAAGCAAATCGCTTGCGAGCGTCCTCTTACGGTCATGCTGAACTGGAAAGAAGTGGTCACGCTCATGACGCTAGGTTCGCGTCCAGAAGCACTAGTACTCGGTTATTTAAAAAACCAAAGCTTCCTGTCCGATCCAGCCGCGATCGAATCCGTTATTATTGACTGGGAAACGCATTCCGCAGCGGTGATTACTAAAGAAAACACTGAGCACTTAGAAGGCGCCCTGAAAAAGAAAACCGTCACCTCAGGTTGTGGTCAAGGCACTATGTATGGCAACGTGATGAAGCAGCTTGAAAATTATCAAGTGCCTCAAGTTCCTCTTAAGCAGTCAGAGATTTATTCTGCGCTGGAAGCGTTAACTCATTACAACGACACCTACAAAAAAGCGGGCGCAGTACACGGCTGTGCGGTTTGCAAAGGTAATGAAGTGTTGTCATTTGTGGAAGATGTCGGCCGTCACAACGCAGTGGATACACTTGCAGGTGAGATGTGGCTCAAAGAAGAAACAGGTGAAGATAAAATTTTCTACACAACTGGTCGCCTTACATCAGAGATGGTGATTAAAGTGGCTCAAATGGGCATTCCTGTTCTGCTTTCTCGCTCTGGCGTTACTCAAATGGGGTTAGATCTAGCGAAGCAATTTGGTATTACGACCATTGCGCGTGCGAAAGGTTTGCGCTTCCAAGTGTTTACAGGAGCCGACAAGGTTGAATTTGATGTAAAAGGCAACCAATAACACCTTTTCAGTGTAAACTAAAACCAATAATGCGGATTCACAGAGGATGTGGACTATGAATAATGACCAATTGTGGAATTTTCTGCTTACGCCCAGCGGTATCATGCTTTCTATGATTATTACCTTTGGCGTGGTCGGGCTCTATGCGTATATAACCGGTCAGTTTAAGGATTAAGGCCAAATATCAAAAAAGCCTCGCTAAATAGCGAGGCTTTTGCTTTTTAAACGCTTTGCGAGTAATTACGCGTCAACGCCACGAGATTTTAGGAACTCAGAGTAAGTGCCTTTAAAGTCTGTGATTTTACCATCGCGGATTTCGATAATACGCGTTGCTAACGAGTCTACGAATACACGGTCGTGAGAGACGAAGAACAACGTGCCTTTGTATTGCTCAAGCGCGGTGTTCAAAGATTCAATTGATTCCATGTCCATGTGGTTGGTTGGTTCGTCCATTAGCAGCATGTTTGGCTTGTGCATCATTAGCTTACCAAGCAGCATACGACCTTGCTCACCACCAGACAGTACTTTTACTGACTTCTTAATGTCATCTTGACCAAACAGCATACGACCAAGGAAACCACGAACGACTTGCTCATCATCACCTTCTTGACGCCATTGACCCATCCAATCCGTTAGATTCATATCTTCTGCAAAGTCATGCGCGTGGTCTTGCGCGTAGTAACCGATGTTTGCATTTTCAGACCATTTGAACTCACCAGCACGCGGTTCAAGTACACCAGCAAGCGTGTTTAGAAGTGTTGTTTTACCCACACCATTTTCACCGATGATCGCAACGCGCTCTCCCACTTCAAAAATTGCATTGAAGTCTGAGAACAAGTCCTCTTCAAAACCTTGGCTCAGGTTTTCTACAATCAGAGCGTTACGGAACAGCTCTTTAGACTGTTCAAAACGAATGAATGGGTTTTGACGACTAGACGCTTTCACTTCGTCCAATTTGATCTTGTCGATTTGCTTCGCACGAGATGTCGCTTGTTTTGCTTTCGATGCGTTTGCAGAGAAACGCGCAACGAAAGTTTGTAGCTCAGCGATTTGTGCTTTCTTCTTAGCGTTGTCGTTTAGTAGACGTTCGCGAGCTTGAGAAGCCGCCGTCATGTACTCGTCGTAGTTACCTGGGTAAACACGTAGTTCACCGTAGTCCAAGTCAGCCATGTGTGTACATACTGAGTTTAGGAAGTGACGGTCGTGCGAAATGATGATCATTGTGCAGTTACGCGCGTTTAGCGTGTCTTCCAACCAACGGATTGTGTCCATGTCCAAGTTGTTGGTAGGTTCGTCAAGAAGCATCACATCTGGGTCTGCGAATAGAACCTGCGCTAGAAGCACACGGAGTTTCCAACCTGGTGCTACTTCACTCATTAGACCGAAGTGTTGCTCCATTGGGATACCTACAGCAAGAAGAAGCTCGCCCGCTTTGGCTTCTGCCATGTAGCCGTCCATTTCAGCAAACTGAACTTCTAAGTCAGCCACTTTCATGCCGTCTTCTTCGCTCATTTCAGCAAGTGAGTAGATGCGGTCACGCTCTTTCTTCACTTCCCATAGCTCTTTATGACCCATGATAACGGTATCGATTACAGTAAATTCTTCGTAAGCGAACTGGTCCTGGTTCAGTTTTGCAACGCGCTCGTTTGGATCGTAGCTTACGTTACCACTGGTTTGCTCAAGCTCGCCGCTGAGGATCTTCATAAAGGTTGATTTACCACAACCGTTAGCTCCAATTAAGCCATAGCGATTGCCTTCGCCGAACTTAACTGAAATGTTTTCGAATAGCGGCTTAGCGCCGAATTGTTGAGTAATATTCGCTGTGGAGATCAAAACCTTTACCTTAGCAATTGGGGTGTATTTAGAAAAACCGGGCAACGGTACTTGTTCATGCTACATACTGCAAGTGTTGTTTTTATTAATTCATCGCTAGTGAAACCATCGCAGTGCTTCTTCAAAGCAAAAAGCTCAAGCACAAATGCGTCATTGAATACAAAAAAGAGCCAGTATTATAACTGGCTCTTTCTTCCGTAATGCTTACAACAAGTGACTAAGCGATATTCGTCACCTCTAGGATCAGTTCGGCTTTTTTAGGTAAATAAATACTGAATTTACTGCCTTTTCCCCATTCAGACTCTGCTTTTAACTCACCACCCGTTTGGCTGAGAATACTTTGGGAGACCGATAGCCCTAACCCTGTGCCTTCTCGTTTCGTTGTGTAAAATGGCGAGAAGATTCGACTCAAGTTTTCTGGTTTAATACCGCAGCCCTCATCGATAACATGAATCGCAGCTCCTTTCACTTCGCCCTCTTCAATCCAGTCTTCACTGACTACTGTTAAAGTTCCTTTACCGCTCATTGCGTGAATGGCGTTCATTTGCAAATTAACTAAGATTTGTAGCAAGTGGTGACGGTTTATCTCAACGGACGTATGCGCTTGTAGGTCAGTCACAAACTCAACGTCGCGTTTCTTGGTGCCAGTTTTAACCAAGGTGATGCTTTCATCAATGATAGGATTGACATGTTGCCAAGTGATTTCATCTTGAACACCGCCTTGGCGACTGTATTGCAATAAACTGCGTGTGATATTGCGGATACGATCAATTTGCGCGTGAATCGCATCAATCTCTTCTTGTACTCGACTTGCATCGTCACCCAATTCAAAATGGATCAATTCTACGTTGCCAAGAATCACGGCGGTTGGGTTATTAATTTCGTGAGCAATCCCCGCGGTGAGTTCTCCCAGTGCTGCAAGTTTTTCATGAACAACGAGTTTGTCGCGGGTTTGGTTGAGCAATTGAATATGCAGTTCAAGATCTTGGGTTTTTTCTCTCAGGCTTGCCGTACGCTCTTGAACTTTGCATTCAAGTTGAGCTGCGGAGTTTTTCAGTTCAATTTTGCGCTCTTCTAGCGCGTCTAACATATCATCAAACTGTCTGGCTAACTGCGCAAGTTCATGATCGGCATCTAATCCTAACGGGCCAATCCGTTTTTCTTTACCTTGTTGGACCTGCTTCACCACTTTATGAATGCGTTCGATCGGTCGAAACAGATCATAAGAACCGCGATATACCATCACGCCGGAAACCAGCAATAACATAACCGTAATCAAGCTGATTTCGGCAATGTTCGTCATGTAGGCTTTAACGAATGGCCACATGAGGTAACCCGTATAAAGCATACCAATAACATTGTCGTATTGGTCTTTGATTGGTTGATACGCCGTAATATACCAAGCGTCATACACATAAGCGCGATCAACCCACTGTTCACCCTTCGAAAGTACTTGGTTATACACTTCTGCGCTCACGCGAGTGCCTATGGCGCGCCCTAGCCTATGATCGCTGTCTAAAGGAACGTTGGTGCTCACACGCAAATCATCGAGAAATACCGTCAACGTACCCACAGGGCGAAGGCGGTCATTATCACTTAAGTATATGAGATCGCGGATTTGATCCACCAGCACTGTACTATTGTTAAGGAGCAAACCACCATCCAGAAAGCCGATCAAATCGTTCGCTTGGCTGTATACCGGAATCACGGTCCGACTGACTAACCCACGCACCTCCCTGTCACCATCAGCAAGAATAGGCACTTCTGCTCGTTTGGCGAGTTCAGGATCGAGGCGTTCGAGTTCTTCTTTATTGAGCACATCAAAAAACGATTCGCGCTTGGTGAGATCCATAAAGCGGAATTTGTTTTCCATGGAATTAACGCGTTGGAAAGAGAGAAAATCTAAAGCATATCTTTTCTTCTGCTCTGTGACCCACTTTTGCAGGTCACCTTGTGGCGTTCCTTGATTAATACGAATACGGAAATCGTACGAATCGGCAAACGCCCGCACGTAATTGGCTTGCTTTTGCTGTAACAACGTTACACTGTTATTTGCAACACCAAGACGTTCCGAGACATCAAGCAGCGCATTTTGCCACGTGTAATGAATAGACCAATAAATGGTAATGCCGATCAGAGCTAACAATGTTAGGAAAATCGGCGCAGAGGTTAAGAATAACAAGCGATAACGCACCATGGTTTTAAAACGGTGCGTCCATTTTGACAATCCTTTGTGCTGTGGGCCGTTAGTCGGCATATTCCTCACCCTCAGAATCCCATTCTTTGTACTTACGTTCTAAGGTCTTGCGAGCTACGCCCAAGTCACGAGCAGCAGCAGACTTATTACCTTCATGCAAGTTAACGACTTGTTTAATATGTGCTTTCTCGACTTCTTTTAACGTCCAGCTGTTTGGATAGCCTTCGCCAGTAAATTCTTTGCCTTCTCTAAAGGTTGGTAACTCAGCAGAGTGAGAAACAGTAATCGATACATTAGGCAGTGAATGCCCGCCATTCAGCTCTCGCCAATAGTGTGCAGGTGGTTTGCCAAGCAAGATACAACGCTCAATCAAGTTTTTCAGCTCACGAATGTTTCCCGGCCAATCGTACTCACTCATGGCTTCCATATCCTCGTGAGCCCATTTGGGCGCAGGCATACCGAGCTCGCGCGTCAGCATGTTGCTGAAAAATGGCACCAACTCAAATAAGTCGGTTTTGCGCTCTCGCAGCGGACACACTTCAATTTTCAGAACGTTTAAACGGTAATAGAGGTCACTGCGGAAATTACCTTGATTGACCTCTTCTTGCAGGTTTCGGTTGGTTGCCGCTACGATACGGACATCAATACTGATCTCTCTTTCTGAACCGACAGGGCGAATCGTACGCTGCTCTAACACACGTAATAATGATGCCTGCATTGCAAGTGGCATCTCCCCGATTTCGTCAAGAAATAAGGTGCCACCGTTCGCAACACGGAACAAACCTTCACGCGATTTTTTTGCACCGGTAAACGCGCCCGATGTATGACCAAACAACTCACTTTCTAAAAGCTCTGGTGCAATCGCACCGCAGTTGATTGGCACAAACGGGCCCGTTCTCCCACTCGCCTGGTGGATACCTCGTGCAACTAGCTCTTTACCCGTACCCGACTCACCTTCCACCAAAACAGAAGCACGTGATGGTGCAAATTGGTTAATAAGTTGCTTAAGCAGACGCGTTTTTTCTGAGCCGCCGATGATCTCTGAGGTATTGTGACGTTGGTAATCGCGTGTCATGGCGTACTGCATGCGTTCGTTCAAACGGCGATCCATACAGCGACTGACCGCTTTTAACATCTGCTCAAGGTTGAATGGTTTGAGGATAAAGTCGGAAGCACCGAGCTGTAGCGCTCGAATGGCAATTTCTAAATCCGCATAACCCGTCATAAAAATCACATCGGCACGTTTGTCATCATCTTCAAACGCTTCTTCCCACTCAATTCCAGAACGCCCTGGCAGATTAATATCCAGTAAGATCAGATCATAATGTCGAGAATTACGCAGTTGTTCTGCTTCTTCGATGCTACCAGCTGTATCGACATGTGAAAAAAGCTTACCCAATGCCTTTTTCAAGATGGCTTGCATGCCTAATTCATCATCGACGACCAGTACGGAAAAGGCGCTATATTGTTGGTTTGTACTAAGATGGGATTGAGTAGACATATTTACCCCAGATGGATTTCGATGGGACAGAGTGTACCAAGTTTAAACAGAGATACCCTACAAAAAGTGCGACATTTTGTACCAACGCAAACTTTTATGCAAATAACCCCATGATTTAGTGCATAAACCAAGCACTTTAAGCTTGTAAAAGGTTGGCATCTTGTTTGCTATAAGGTGGATACGGAGCGCATTTAAGTGATCTCAGGATGTTGATGTTTGCTTATTCCAACACCCTAAGACAACTTGCGTATTACGCTAATCGCTCTCGTCCAAAAAGGCTTCTCCCTAAAACCTGGAGAGATTCCAAAGAATCATTGGAAAGGAACACATAAAAATGAAAAAAATTGCGCTAACTCTGGCTGCAACGTCTATCACGCTTGTAAGTTACTCTGCGTTTTCTGCTCAAGACGGAGAACATGTTCGCCTTGCAACCACAACCAGTACTTACCATTCAGGTTTACTTGATTACCTGCTTCCACAATTTGAAAAAGACACGGGCTACAAAGTCGATGTTATTGCTGCAGGTACGGGTAAAGCCTTAAAAATGGGCGAAAACGGTGACGTAGATTTGGTGATGACACATGCACCAAAAGCTGAAGGCGCATTTGTTGAGAAAGGCTACGGCGTTTTACCTCGCAAGCTAATGTACAACGACTTTGTGATTGTAGGCCCGAAAGCTGACCCAGCAACAATCAAAAATGACGAAGGCGTGTTAGATGTATTCAAAGAGATCGCAAACAAAAACGCAACGTTCATCTCTCGCGGCGATGATTCTGGTACGCACAAAAAAGAAATGGGCTTCTGGGCTCAAACTAAAATCGAACCGAACTTTGGTGGCTACCGTAGCGTAGGTCAAGGTATGGGCCCAACTCTAAACATGGCGTCTGAAATGCAAGGCTACACCATGACGGATCGCGGCACATGGCTGGCTTACCAAAACAAATTGGATCTAGAAATTCTGTTCCAAGGCGATGAAAAACTGTTTAACCCGTACCAAGTTATTCTTGTTAACCCTGAGCGTTACCCAACGATTAACTACCAAGGTGCGAAGGCATTCAGTGATTGGTTGGTAAACCCTCGTGGACAGGAACTTATCAATGGTTTCCGCCTAAACGGTAAACAACTGTTTGTTGCGAATGCTGAGAGCAAATAACGCAATATGAATCTTGCTGATACAACACTGGAAGCGCTTCGCTTACTGGTGAATTTTGATGCAGACCTATGGGAGATCGTTGCGGTCTCCTTTAGTGTTTCTATCACGGCAATATCACTAGTGGTATTGCCGGCTATTTTGATGTCCTTTGTACTGGCGTATACCGACTTTCGCGGTAAATGGTTTTTGTTGTCGATCGTAAATACGCTGCAAGCGGTCCCTACCGTGGTGATTGGCCTGTTGCTGTACATGTTGCTGTCGCGTGCTGGCCCTTGGGGAGACTGGCAAATGCTGTTCACTCAGAAGGCAATGATCTTCGGCCAAATGGTGATCTGCTTCCCTGTTTTGGTATCGATGATGCATGGTGCATTACAATCTAGCGACCGTCGTGCAGTGGAAACTGCCATCACGCTGGGCGTCTCCATTCCGCGCTTGGCAGCTACGATGATTTGGGAAACCCGCTTTCCTCTACTTGCGGCTATCATTGCAGGGTTTTCACGTATCGTGACCGAGGTGGGCTGCTCAATGATGGTTGGTGGGAACATTATGGGCGTGACGCGAAATATTCCCACGGCTATCGCAATGGAAAGCAGTAAAGGTGCTTTTGCGCAAGGAGTTGCATTAGGAATTGTATTACTATCTTTAGCGTTGGCTCTAAACTTCTTCTTGTCAAGCATGAGAGGCAAAGGCTACCTCAGAACATAGAACATGAAGCAAACAAACGACTCACCATTAACCCCATGTCGAGGCGAATTATGACTATAAAAATCAACGCCGAACAGTTATCCATGCGCTTTAAAGAGCGTGTGCTTTTCCACATCCCTGAGTTAGCCATCGGCCCAAATGATGCCATTTATCTCAAGGGTGACAATGGTGTGGGCAAAACTACCCTACTCAAAATCCTTGCTGGCTTGCTCAAACCCTCTACTGGCGATGTTGTTGCGCCAAAAGATACGTGGCTGAAAAGACTGACGTGTCGCAATGGTCGTGTCGATGTGATTTATCTCCATCAATCCCCTTACCTTTTTGACGGCACTGTATATGAAAACGTAGTCTATGGAGTGAAATATCAACAAGACACGCAAAAAGATAAGCGAGCTCAAGTTATTCACGCGCTGCGCATGGTAGGTTTAGAAACCTTAGCGGACGAACATATTTCCGTGTTGTCCGGCGGTGAAAAACAGCGCGTTGCCATGGCAAGGGCTTGGATTTTAAAACCGTCGATTTTATTGATGGATGAGCCAAGTGCGTCTTTAGACCAAGAGTCCATTGAGCGATTGGTGGTGATGGCGAAAGATCTTTTGGATCGAGGTTCCAGTATCGTGGTGACAAGCCATCAAACCAACGCACTGACCGACTTATGTAAAAAACAGTGGTGGATTAAAGACAAGACTTTGATAGAGTCTCCTCTGTTGTATGTCATACCAAAAGAAACATCCCAAGAGAATGCATATGCTTCAACCAACACAAACTAGTTGGGTCATTTTGGCTGGTGGCCAAGCCAGCCGTATGGGTGGAAAAGATAAAGGTCTGATTGAATTAAATCAGAAGCCACTCATCGAACACGTTATTAAACGTTTATCTCCACAAACACCACGCATTTTAATTAATGCCAATCGAAACCAAGATGCGTACAGCAAATTTGGTTTCGTATTTAGTGATCAATTCAAAGATTTCCCTGGACCTATGGGCGGTATTCACGCGGGTTTGATGCATGCTGAAACTGACTGGGTCGGATTTGTACCTTGCGATAGCCCTCAAATTAACACCGACCTTGTCGAGCGTTTCTGCCAGGCCGTCAAAGAAGACAGTGATATTTTAGTCGCGCATGATGGTGACCATCAGCAACCTGTTTTCACGCTCTACCACAAACGCGTACTGCCAAAACTCACCGCATTTTTAGAACGTGGCGACCGCAAAATCATTCTGCTCTACAAAGAGTGCAACACCAGTTACGTTGACTTTAGCGACTCACCAAACTGTTTCGTCAACTTGAACACTCCGGAAGAACTGGCGCAATTTGGACAATTAGAATCATGAAACACACGCTAAACATTCCTATTCTTGGTTTTGCAGCTTATTCAGGCACAGGCAAAACCACGCTACTTGAAGCCCTATTGCCAAAGCTGACTGAAGCAGGTTTACGCATTGGCATGCTAAAACATGCACACCACAACTTCGATGTCGATAAGCCGGGTAAAGACAGCTACCGTTTACGCAAAGCTGGCGCGTCTCAAATGCTGATTGCTTCTCGCAACCGTTATGCGTTAATGACAGAAACGCCAGAGGCCGAAGCAAAGTTTGAATACCTATTAACACGTTTTGATGAAGACAAGCTCGATGTAGTTTTGGTCGAAGGCTGTAAAAACATCGCGTTTCCTAAAATTGAATTGCACCGTGAAGAAGTGGGTAAACCTTGGCTTTACCCTCACGATGACAACATCATTGCTATCGCTTCCGACAGTGCGGAGTTAGATTCTGAGCTCCCTCAAATGAACATCAATGATTTAGATGCCATCGCTCAATTTGTTCTTCAATACGTTCAAGATGCAAAAGCACCAAAATCTAAAGAGAAAGACGCCGCATGTTGCGACACTCTTTCTCCGGCTTTCCTTTCTGTGGTTCAAGGCCAAGAAAAAATCCTTTCTTTGGTGAACACGGTTTCGGAAATAGAAGCATGCAAGATTGAAAACGCTTACGGGCGCGTTCTCGCGGAACATATCATTTCACCAGTAAACGTGCCGCAATACACCAACTCCGCTATGGACGGTTACGCCATCCGCAGTGATGATGTTGACCGTGATAGCTACCAAGTGGTTGCTGAAGTGATGGCGGGCCATGCTTACGATCAGCCTCTTCAAGTTGGTCAAGCGGTGAAAATCATGACTGGCGCACCAACACCACGTAACGGCGATACAGTGGTCATGCGTGAGCAAGCCTCTCAAGAAGGTGACAAGGTCACCTTTGACGGTGCGAATATCAAAGCAGGCCAAAACGTTCGTCAAGCAGGTGAAGATCTCACTATCGGCAGTGACGTCTTTACCGCAGGCACTCGCCTAGCCTCTCCAGAAATGGGCATGATCGCTTCGCTTGGTTTTGGTGAAGCGAATGTGTTCCGCAAATTGAAAGTTGCCGTGTTCTCCACCGGTGACGAAGTACAAGCGCCGGGAACAGAGCAAAAAGCGAATTCTATCTACGATTCCAACCGTTTTACCATCATGGGCATGCTTGAAAAGCTCGGCTGCGAGATCTTGGACTTCGGTATTCTGGAAGACAACGAACAGTTAATGATTGAAGCATTGGAAAACGCATCGGCGCAAGCGGACGTGGTTATGACTTCTGGTGGCGTATCTGTTGGTGATGCGGATTACATCAAACTTGCCTTGGATAAACTTGGTCAAATAGATTTTTGGCGAATCAACATGCGTCCGGGACGTCCATTAGCGTTTGGTCAAATCAACAACAAGCCGTTCTTTGGTCTGCCGGGCAACCCTGTTGCCGTGATGGTTTCATTCATCAACTTTGTCGAGCCTGCACTGCGTAAGATGCAAGGCGAACAAGGCTGGAAGCCTCTGAAAGTGAATGCCATCGCGACTGAAAACCTTCGCTCTCGACAAGGTCGTACCGAGTTTAGCCGTGGCGTCTATGAACTGGATGCAACTGGCCGTTTAACCGTTCGTACAACAGGCAAGCAAGGATCTGGTATTTTGCGTTCAATGAGTGAGGCGAACTGTTTGATCGAAATCTCCCCAGCTATTGATACAGTTAAAGCGGGAGAAAGCGTGACAATTATCCCACTTCAAGGCAGAATCTAGCTCAAACTAGAAATTCAAAGGTCAGCGAGTCTGGCCTTTTTGTTTAATACCGAAACCTTTTCAGAGAGACAGCTATGGCTCGCACCATTCTTTACACTTACAAAGACCAAGACAAAGAACTGACGTTCTCATACCAGCAACACCGCAACATTCAAGAAGCAGTTGCAGAAGCCGAAGGTATCGATATCACTGAGTTCCTAAAGATGGAGCAACAAATCGAAGCAGTGTCTGACACTAAAGCAGTGCGAAACTACCGCGACAACTACTTCAGAAAATTAGGCTTTAGCAAAATCACCCTAGCTCAAAAAGAAAACCTGGGTGTAGGCAAAAAGAACAAATAAGCTTAGCTGCAAACAGAAAACTCACGATTCGTCGTGAGTTTTTTATGCATGCTACTTTTGTTCATGATCTATACCCGAGCATACCGAAATTACTTAGGTATATAAGTAAAAGCCCCGTTTAACCTTGAAAGTCTAAACGGGGCTTTAAATTTCTTCTTACTTTATATCGAGTAAGGTTTAAGTCATTACTTGATGTTTAAGAACGCAGCGCCGCGTACACCACCTGAATCACCGTGTTTTGCTTTGATGATCTTAGGACACTTAGCCACAGACAATAAGTGTTTAGGGATGCGTTTTGGCATCTCTTCGTAAATCAATTCGAAGTTAGATAAGCCACCACCAAGTACAACGGTGTGTGGGTCTGTTGCAGTAAACAGGTTTGCAAAGCAGATCGCTAGCAGCTCCATAAAGCGCTCGACGTGCTCTACTGCTTTCTCCTCACCCTCTGCGTGCGCTTTAATAATGTCGATCGCTTTCTTCTCTTCGCCGTAGTAATGCGCGTAAAGAAGCTCGAAACCACGACCAGATAGGTAACTATCTAAACAGCCTTTGTTGCCACAGCCACAACCCAGTAATGGTGCGTTTTCGCCTAGGTGGAACCATGCGTCGATAGGAAGACGTGTGTGACCCACCTCACCCGCTACGTGGTTGCGGCCAGAGAATACTTTGCCTTCGTAGATAAAGCCGCCACCAAAACCAGTACCAAGGATCAAACCTAGTACAGATGGTTCATCTTGAAGATCTTCGTCCCAGGCTTCAGAAAGCGCGAAACAGTTTGCATCGTTTTCAATTTTTACGCTGCGACCGATTTTAGCTTCTAGATCAGCACGAAGTGGTTTGCCTTTTGCCGCAGGAACGTTAACTGTTAGTACCGTTGCATCATCGGCGTCTTCCATACCTGGTAGGCCAAGACCAATCGTACCTTCACAGCCAAACTCTGTATCGTATTTATTCACCAATTCCGCAATGGTATCAACCAGCAGCTCGTAGTTGTCTGTTGGTGTAGGTACACGTTCCGTCGCTACACGCTCAAGCTTCTCGTTAAATGCACCAAATTCAATTTTAGTGCCACCGACATCAAAGCCGTAATACATGTATTTCTCTCCTAAAAAATGCTTCAAACGACTCTCAAAAATGGCTAGAGTCAAAAGTATAAACTGATGGCATTATCCATATCTGTACGCCTGCAAACCGTGACCGAATGCAGATTTATCCCCTCACCGAAGCCAGTTGAACAACATACCATCAACAAAAGCTCATTCCTTAGAGTCAGCTCTCGGTTTTCATCCACTCTTTGAAACGTTTCAAGTGTGGCTGGTTAGGGTCGCTTTTGACTCGAGTCTTGCTCAGCATGTAAGTTTCTCTGAAGGCTTCAAACCACAATTGAAGGCATTCCGCAGCTTTAGGCTCACCAGCTTGTTTTAAAACTAATGTCGCGACTTCGGCGGTTGAAAGATGCTGATCATTCTCGGAGCGGCGCATGATGTATTCAGACAGAGATTCCGGCTCAATGGAAAGCACAGGCAAAGATTTAAGAAAATCAGAACGACGGAATATCTTTCGTGCCTCACGCCAGCTACCATCAATAAAGATCAGCAACAATTTTTTGTTCTCGACATCTTCTTTTACCAATCGCCCTGGCTCTAGATCTTCAATTAAACGAGAGGGATCATCCACATAGTCTGCAGGAAATACAATCACCGGTTGATAACTGTCATCCTGTAGTAGCGCTAGCATCTCTTCAGACGGTTCTGTTCGGTTCCATTGATACACGTAAGTCTCTTGAATCGTATCAGCGATTAGACGACCGGTATTACTTGGCTTAAACACTTCGTTTTCAGAAACAATCAACATACATGCAATATTGGCCTTGATGTTTGGCTGAAGGTCGCACAAACAGTGTTGCTCAGAAACCTGGCAATATTGGCAACGAACCACTTTACATCCACGCGCGTTGAAAGGCTTGGTTGAGATAGATTGTCGGTACTGATATAAACGGTGGAAAGCGTGAATTCTCATGGTAAGTAATGCCAAGTAAAAAGTAGAGCGCGATTCTACTGATATTATGGTTTCGCCTCAAGATAAGCCCATCAGCAGTGTGTTGAAATAATTTCACACTTATCTCGGTCATAGATAAAGAAATAAATAAGGGAATGACAGTGACAGAAACGACATTTCAAGAACCCTCATGGCTCAGATTAGGCTTTTTCCTTGGCGTATTATTGCTTTGTGCCATTTGGGAGAACAAATTGCCTAGAAAAACACTGACCGCTTCGCGCAGGTTTCGCTGGGTCAATAACTTGTCATTGGTTGCTTTTAACAGCCTAGTTATTGCTTTAATCATGCCTATCGCCGCCTTTCAAGCTGCGGTCATAGCTCAGGAGCAACAATGGGGGCTGCTGAATATTCTGTCCCTCCCCGATTGGTTAAACATTTTCCTAACCGTCATTTTGCTTGATTTCGTCATTTACGCTCAGCATGTTGTCTTTCATCATGTAAAACCGCTGTGGAAGATTCACCGAATGCATCACGCCGATCTCGACATAGACGTCACTACAGGCGCACGCTTTCATCCCTTCGAAATAATCATTTCAATGGGAGTAAAAATTGCAGCCGTGTTTATCTTAGGTGTTTCACCTATCGGAATTGTGGTATTTGAAATTGTGCTTAATGCGAGCGCGATGTTTAATCACAGTAATGCAAAACTGGCTTTATCTATGGACCAAAAACTGCGAAACGTCATCGTTACACCAGACATGCATCGCGTGCACCATTCAGTGATAGTAAAAGAGACCCACTCAAACTTTGGTTTTTTCCTTTCAGTTTGGGACCGCTTTTTTGGGACATACCGAGCTCAGCCTAAGTTGGGTCATGAAGATGTTGTTATTGGTGTGCCGGAAATTAGAGACGAAGAAGAGCAAAGATTAGATAAGCTGTTAACGCAGCCCTTTCGCTACAATAAAGAGAAGAAGTAATGGTTGAAAAAATATTGTTGGATGAAGTATGTCAACAAAACGAATAGACCAAGCCTAAACCCCAGTTAAACACTACTTCATCCTCATGATGTGTAAGAACAGATTAGTTTTCTGCTAGCTGACGCTTTTTGTTTAGCTGAGTAATACCAACAAATAAACCAACAACACCAAGCACTGCACATGCCAAAGCATTGGTGTTCATTACTTGCTGTACCTCTATTGAGCTGTATAGAAAAGCAAGGCTGAAGAAAGTGGTGGCAAAGCTCAAACCTGTCAGTACGCTGAAACCAGCAAAACTGGCCAAGTCTTTAAAATCGTTCATAACGAGTCCCTGTTTACAATCCTTAATCGAGTGTTGTGAAAATAATAATTAACGAAATATTTGGCGCGATTGACTATGTTTTCGCGCATTCCATAACCAGATAGATACCCCAAATGAGAACCCTAAAAACAGTGTCTTCATTTGTAGGGCGACGTTGTTATCTAATATTTCTAATGTATAGTGAGCGTGGGAACTAAAGATAACATTGGTTATAAGAGTCAATAACATAACGACTATGCCAGAGCGGCGATGCTTGACCAATAGATACGCTGCTAATAAGTCCAATAGTCCCAAAGCGCTCCAATACATATTCAACCAGCGTGGCGCAAAATCGTAAGGTAAAAAGCCACCAACAATGTTGTCATAAAGATGAACCACTCCGCCAACTGTCATAAAAAGGCATAAGAGAAACAAGACGAATTTATCCATTACCGTTTCCTTATCTGAATGAATGAGCAAAGCATATAGAAGTCACTTAAACATTTGTAATCTCATCGCCATTTTTGAGATCGACAGTGCCATTATCAACACGATGAGAACAGTAACGGCTACTCTACCTTCTTTATTTGCTTCTAGTAGAAGCATAGTGTTTGCTTTGTCATTGTCCCAAATCCGCCAATGCAACGACAGAATCCTCCTTTAAATCACGCCTTGGTTTAGCAACTCTCGTACCTTTTCCAGCCCGTGCTGAAACACAGTATGTGCATTCGCGGGAAGGCCGCTCTCGACATCGTGCCAGAAGAACGCGAAATCATGTCCACCATCGTCTTGCGTATGAAACAGCCATGAATTAGCGAGATCAGCACACTCACACAAAACAAAATGCCATGCTTGATTTTGAAAACCACTGTCCCATGAGCATAAATATCGTGCGGAACGAACATGTGTGATACCAGACTCCTCAGCGAGCTCCCGCTTGGCTGCTATGATGTAACTTTCATCAAACACTTCAACAGTGCCCTTGACGAGCTGAACACCCGCCAACGGATGTTTAAAAAGTAGGATCTCTTGATTTTGATTACGTAGAACGACGGGGCAAACTTTATCGATCACAAAACCACTCCTTCTTATGGCTTTAGCTTTCTCTGGATATAAAGAAATCGCATGAAGCTGCATGATTCATTCCTTTGAATTCTGGCGACATTCTAGTCAACGAGTCCCTCGAACAAAGCATTAACATCACGTTGTGATAACTAAACCCTTTAGAAATGAACGAGATGAGATGTAACTCACTTTTGCAATGCAAATAGGAGCCATTAAATGAGTAGCCGTAATAAAAAAGCAGAACCGAGGTTCTGCTTTTAGTCGGTGGAAACATCTCATTTACTTGGTCTGATGAAGCTCATACTTGTGCAGCATTGCCTGCTGGTGCCCAGCAATTTCCGCCACTTGCTCAGAACTCTCAACCATAGACTCAAGCTGCAGCTTTGTGCGTTCGCCAAGATCAGAAATATGTGTGATGGATTGAGATACATCTGCCGTCGCTCGTTCTTGTTCTTCTGTAGCAACTGAGATTTGCTCAACACGTTCTTGAATGTACTTAACCGCGAGGTTGATATCAGAGAATGTCGATTTCACTTCATTGCTGGACTTTAGCGCGTGGGTCATTTCTTCTCTTGAATCATTGACTGCTTGGCGCGAACGCTCTGCGGCAGTAATAAGCTCGCTCATCATTTCTCGGATGTTCGTAGTTTGTTGAGAGGTATCACTTGCAAGTTTGCGAACTTCATCAGCGACAACAGCAAATCCACGCCCTTGCTCACCAGCACGGGCAGCCTCTATTGCCGCGTTGAGAGCAAGCAAGTTGGTGTTGTCCGCGATCCCACTGATCATATCCACCATTTCACGAATCTGTTTAACACGCTGGTCTAGCTCTAACATTGACTGTTCATTTACATCCAAAGAGCTTTCTAATGACTCCAAACGTTCGCGGTTTTGTTCCACGACTTGAACCCCTTTTTCAGTGTGTTGGGTTGCAAGGAGCGAGTCCTGTGAAGATGCATTTGTCACCATTGCTATTTCACGAATAGAGGCTTCAAGCTCCGTTATGGTCGTGATCATACTCGACAACGCTTCATTTTGTGTTGCCAACCCATCACTTGTTTGTTCGGCTGCACTGTGACTTACTTCTGCCGTCTGATAAAGCGTTTCACAATTGCGCGTCACCGTTAGAATGGAGTCATGTGTGGAATCGATTACTTGATTCAACTTTCGTGCTACTTCTTTCAGCTCATAGGGGCCGACTTCTTCTGCCTTGTCACGAAAATCATGTTCGGTAAGTGCTGAAAGACGCGTTAGTACATTCCTTAACCCTCGGTTTGTCCATGACTTTAGGCTAAACCAAGTAACCAGAATAATAAAAGAAATCACACACGCCGCAAACACGAGCACAACGCTAACCGATTCAATGGTCTCGTTGACCACCCGCTCCTTTTCATCGATCAACTGACCAGCGGTTTGGGAGATTTGATCAAGTAACCGCATGGTTTCATCCGCAAGCATCGAAGCCTGTTTAAACTCTGAACGTTGCAATTCCCCTTGTTCTAGTTTGGCGAGGATCAAACGCAGCACGCCCTTTTCACTAAAGCCTTGTTTCACCATCTCATATGGTGCGGTTAAGCTTGCATATTCACTTACTTCAGGATGGAAAGATTGGAAGTCTTCATAGGCGAGTTTAATACCTGCTATGCGATTTCGCATTTCTCGGTATTCTTTTTCGGCTTTGTTTAATTCTGAGTGCATCATCATGACTAAGAACGTACTTTCCATTGAGCTTGCAGAAGCAATGAAACGGTTAGCGGCATCGCTCGACTCAGGATTATCAGCACTAAGGAACGAACTGATTCGATTCATTTCCGGACCGATAGAGCTAAGCCCATAGCGAAAACCACCAACAGCGGCATCAATATCCATTTGAATTTGTATCACCGAAGATTGCTTCAACAAAATGGACTGCGTGATGTTATGTAAACGCGCTAGTTTGGTGTCTAACTCCTCCGAAAGTTGCTGAGCTACACCAGACGCTTCCACAACCAAAGTCGTGCTTTGAGTTGCAAGAGAGTCGATTTGCTCTTTTATGAGAGGCAACTCTTTCGGCTCAGTAATCTGCATACCATGGTTGAGTAGCTTAACCATCTCCAATACATTCCTGGTTAACTTTGCGTTTGCCATCGCGATTGGTAACGCTTTTTGCGACAAGTCTTCAAATTGTTCCCCTACCTGTTCCATTCCTTTGAAACTTGAGACAGAAAGGGCTATAACAAGAGCAATGATAGTTAAAAATGTTGCACTGACAGCCTGAATCAGTGAAAGTGATGTGCGTGAGCGTTTTCGCTTTGCCATAATCAATTTTTATTCTTTCTTAAGGTTGAATCGGTTCTGCAGTGATTCCGTCACATTTGTGAGACAAAACCGTGATTTGCAGCCCATACTATGGATTGGTTATGACACTAATATTTCAGTTGTGAGTCATAGAGATGACAGGTGGTGATTTGCGTCGAGTATATTTTCCTTTGATAATCAGTGTGCTACTAAGCGCCTGCTCTTCTGGGCCTGAGCCTAGTGAGCAAGCACAGGTGACAACACCTACAAATCAGCTATTGTCGGACAACCCTGACTTGTTCGACTTTTACTCAGAGTGGCACGGCACGCCTTATCGCTTAGGCGGGACACAGAAATCTGGAATTGATTGCTCAGCATTTGTACAAAAAGCGTTTGTTGAGGCTTATCAGCTCTCGTTACCAAGGACAACGAAGCAGCAATCAAAGCAAGGTGTGGAGTTAAGTTGGACGGATGCCAAGCAAGGGGATCTAGTGTTTTTTAAAACAAGACGTACAACTTATCATGTCGGAATTTACTTGGGTAACAAGCAGTTCATGCATGCATCGACGTCTAGAGGTGTGATTATTTCAAGAATCGACAACCCATACTGGGCATCTAAGTTTTGGCAAATAAGAAGAGTTACAATGTAACTCCTCTCACTCTTTAACCGGACATTGCTGTAAGTTAAAACAATATCAGTCGTAAGTCGCAACAGCATTATCGAACAGATTTTTGACCAGAGCGATGTATTCATCAAGGAACGTGATCTGTTCATTGGTCGCTTTTTTATGCCATACCCCAGCCAATATCTCACCAAGATCTTCAACAACTGCATCAGCCTCTTTCAACAATTTGAAGCGTACGCTCGAGTGAAGTTCTGGATTTTGCTCAAAAATCGCCATGATGTTTGAAGCCACCATATCGGTGACAACATCTTCGATGCTTTCGGATCCAGTGTCGCCAATTTCGGTCGTAAAAATATCTAGATTTAGAGATAAGTGCTCGATAAGAGCGAGATATCCATCGGTTTCTAAAACCACTGTTTTTCTCCGTTTATTGCAAGCCTTCGAAGCTGAAAGCAGAATAGTTTCAATAGTAAGACATGCCGAGAAAATTTCATTAACTTATTTCATATTAACAAACATTCACGAACCAACTGGATGATTTTCAAACAATTGAGCTTTGCTTCACTGAATTCGGATACTGGGTTTCTTCAAACCTTTTTATATTTCAGTCATTTTCATGCAAACAGGTTTGGTTACGACCATTTTCTTTTGCACGATACAGCGCAGCATCGGCACTCTTTAACCATTGAGTGTGAGTTTCAAAATAAGGCTTATACTCGCAAACACCAATACTTATCGTGTAATTAATCAAAAAATCTTCCACTTTCACGATCTCTTGCTCAATTCTTTTGCGCAAACGCTCTGCGAAATAGCAAGCTTGCTCCTGGTTTGTGTGAGGAAGTAGTACCGTAAACTCTTCACCACCAAAACGACCGCAGATGTCACTGCTCCTTGCTGTTTTTCTCAACAAGGCAGAGGTTCGACGAATGACTTCGTCCCCTGTCGGGTGACCATAAGTATCATTCACCTTCTTAAAGTGGTCGATATCGAATATTACTAATGAGCATGGTCCGTCGATAACTTTTAAGTGAGCAAACTCATCTTTCAATGATTGCTCCCAATAAGCGCGATTAAATAAACCTGTTAAACCATCTTTGCGACTGATTTCCGACAAATGTTGATTTGTTTCTTTCAAATGAATGCGATTTCTCGCAGTTTCAGAAACATCATTGACTTGAATAGCAATGTGGCTGACCTCTCCTGAAAGCCCAATTAACGGCGTGATCACGATATCTTGATACATAAAATCACTGCTGTTTGAAACCGGAGAAAAATTGTTGAACTTAAAAAGATACGGTCGGTTTTCCCAGCTAGAAAAAGAACGAGTTTCCAGATCGGCGGCAGCTTTTATCTTGGTTTCTAGCCAAGTTCTTGGCAGCTCTTCAAAATGCTCAAATAAACATTCACCAAGAATTTCTTGTGATAGAATGCCACTGTATGACTGCATAAAACTGTTCCACACACACACTTTATACTCTTGATCCAAAACAATAAGCCCTGAATCCATCGTATCGAGAATTTGTGTGACCCAATGAAAGTCTGCTATGTCCAGCGTGATATCGGACATTAGATTAGCTCCATGATTTCATAGATTATTTCTACGGATGGCTTATCAATTAAAAACAGTACCTCGCACTCGAAATCGAGCGCTTCTGCCATGTAGGTGTATTCGATAGTAAAGAGCTCACCCAACTCGCCTTGCTCTTCACAATAAGGTGTTAAGGTATCCACAATGCCTGGCTGACGAAGTGAGAACTGCTTGTCGAGTTGATCGCCCAATGATGTGAGAAATGACGAAACCAGTAGGTTAGAGATATTCAAGATGATTTCATTATGAGGCGTAAACTCAAGGAGGTAACCTAATTTTTCCCCAATCTGATTGATATCCCTACCACGTAAGCACACCAGTGCCTCTCCGTGAATACCACCACCGACAAACCTCTGCGCTACCGCAACGGAACTGTCACGCCCAACCACATCAACCAGTGTCATATGAAGCTCGCCGTAGGACAACGGTCCAACATGAGGAACAGGAAGTTGTATGAACTCATGTAAATGGTCGGCCATAATCGCAGCCCCTTTACCAAGGGCAATGTTCGCAATTTCACGGAATTTGGCTAGTAAGGAAAGCTCTTCGCAACCCTGGTTTTTAGAATCAACCGAATGACTAGGTTTGAACGCATAATGCAGTCCTAATTGTTCGTATAGTGGGAGCACCTGCTCTTCTGTCAGAGGCTTAGCGATAAAAGCTTGAGCACCAAGATCGAGACAGCGCTGTTTTGCCTCTTGTTGAACATCTCCAGAAATAATGACGATGTTGGTCGGGTACTGACTAACAGGTAATGATTCGAGGACCTCAAAACCATCCATTATGGGCATCGTTAAATCGAGAAACAAAATATCGATATTTTGCTCAGCAAGAATATTAAGCGCCTCATAACCATCTTGCGCTTCAATAAGATGCAATGATGTATCTTGTACGATAGAACGCGCAATAAGCTTTCTTGCAACAGCTGAGTCATCACATATCAGTATTTTCATGCCACCAATGGAACTAACGTCAAAAAAATCATAATACCTGTTGTAAACGTTCATCTCCATATGCTAAGCCAACAAATCAGAGGCTTATAAGCGATTTGATTCACATTTATACAAATTGACTACACTAAGAGGAAGGTTTCTTTACTAAGTATGCTCAACATAGCGCCAACTCCCTGCTATTTATCCTAAACTATTGGTGGTCAAATAGATTCGCGAGGTTTTGTATGTGGCAAGCAATATCGCAACAGCTTTCTGATACTTTATTGTTCGATTACCAGATCACGGAAAAAGTAAGGCTGTCTGGTGGGGATATCAGTGAAAGCTACATGATCAATGATGGCGAGCAACGTTATTTTGCGAAAATTAACGATCGCGAGTTTTTGTCTAAATTTGAGGTAGAGGCTGAAAGCCTGCATCTTTTGCGTGAAACATCAACCCTATTTGTACCTGAGGTGGTATTGGTTGGTAAAACCAAAAATGCCTCATTCCTAATTCTTAACTACCTTCCAACGAAACCATTAGAAGATGGTCCCAACAGCTTTAAATTTGGGCAGCAATTAGCTCACCTACACCAGTGGGGCGAGCAAAAAGAGTTTGGTTTTGATACCGACAACTATCTCGGTTCGACTCTACAGCCCAACAAATGGCACAAGAAATGGTGTGTATTCTTTGCTGAGCAACGCATAGGTTGGCAATTACAGCTCCTTAAAGAAAAAGGCGTCACCTTGGTTGATATCGATGACTTTATCGACGTCGTAAAACAGCGGCTAGCAAACCATGCTCCGAAACCTTCTTTGTTGCATGGCGATTTATGGAATGGAAATGCGGCACTCACTGCATTCGGTCCTATCTGTTACGATCCTGCGTGCTATTGGGGGGACAGGGAGTGTGATATTGCGATGACAGAGCTTTTTGGTGGATTTCAACCAGAATTTTATCAAGGCTACGAATCGGTTATGCCACTTTCTTCAAGCTATGAGGAACGTAAAGATATCTATAACCTTTACCATGTTCTCAACCATTGTAATTTGTTTGGCGGCCATTACTTGGAACAGGCTCAACTGGTTATTAATAAAATCATTTCTTATTAATTTGGAAGCCACTGCATATTTCAAGATGTAAAATCTCGAGGCACATCACTACAGAAAATCACCCTAAGCTCAAGGTTGAGTTTGGGGTCAAGTTTTGTACTTATTTCGACTCAATTAGCAACAACTCTGCCTAATATCAAAGGAGACTTAACTTTGGATTGTGCCTATTTTCCTTGTAGGCAAAGTAAGTAAAGGGCTGTACTTCATTGATGAATAGTGTGTTTAAAAGCCCTGCGAGATTAGGAGTTGTTGTATGAAAAATTATACCGAAAGGTATGTAAAGTGCCCGCATTGCGGACACTCTATCGGCATTACATTAGATGCAAGTAATGGTGACCAAGAGTTTTATGATGATTGCCCAGCTTGTTGCCACGCTATCCACCTAAATATGCGAGTGGATGAGTTACAAGATAAGGTCGAACTATTTATCGATGACAATTACGAATAACAGCTCGAGCATGTGAACATCAGAAATATAAAAACGCTTAAATGAAAAAGGAGCACTAGGCTCCTTTTTCTCATTCTAAAGCTGTTTTGCTGCAAGAACGCGCTCAACAGTATCAACAATTGCTTGAGTCTGAGGATCAAACTCAATATTAACACGCTCCCCTACTTGTCTCACTCCGAAAAGCGTTCGCTGCAAGGTTTCTGGAATTAGGTGTACCGAAAAACGACACGCTTCAACTTCACCAATAGTTAGCGAGCAGCCATCTAAACCAATGTAACCTTTCGCTAATACATATTTCATTGATTCTTGCGGCAGTTGGAACCAAATCGTGCGGTTATTGGGCGTATCGATGATATCGACAATATCTGCCGTTAAACTAATATGACCAGACATACTATGCCCGCCTATTTCGTCACCAAACTTAGCCGCGCGCTCAATGTTTACGCTATCCCCTTCCACCAGCCGACCTAAATTAGTAAGAGCCAATGTCGCTTGCATTAAATCAAAACTGATAAGGTTGCCTTCGATCTTAGTCACAGTTAGACAACATCCGTTGTGTGCAACGGATGCACCAATTTCTAACCCTTTACAAAGTTCATCGCTTAACTCGACAACGTGCGTTTGAAAGCGTTCTTTTTTATCAATTTTAACGACCTTCGCCGTACCCTGAACTATTCCTGTAAACATTTCTTTTTACCTATTGATTTAATACCAACTGTAGTCGAAGACTAAGCCCTAAACACTGCGCTACAGGTCGGAAATAAAGACCGCAGACGATAAAGCCATGGCTTAATGAACACTGGTTTGTTCTCATGCATGCTTCAACATTACCATGATTCGCTGCTGTTCTCAGTAAAAGCGTATCCTTAGCGTGGAGAGCGTCCAGTCAGTGTTATCGACTATTAGCTACCTAGCTATGGAATATAAACATACAATTGTTTATCATTTGCGCGGAGTTTCTCCGAGGCATTTTTTCACCTTATCGTGACTAAAATCAACCATCAGATCCGTTCACCACATCTTTTGCCCTCGAGTACTCTCATTCTTTCAACTTATTGTTCCGCTCTGGAGTATTTTTCGTGCATCGCTATAAAGAAGAAGCATCAAGTCTTATCAAATTGGCGACCCCGGTATTGATCGCATCTGTCGCTCAAACTGGTATGGGGTTTGTTGATACCGTAATGGCTGGCGGCGTTAGCGCCACCGACATGGCTGCGGTTTCTGTCGCTTCAAGTATTTGGCTACCATCCATTTTGTTTGGGGTGGGTTTATTAATGGCATTGGTCCCTGTTGTCGCACAGTTAAATGGCTCTGGTCGTCGAGTGAAAATACCGTTTGAAATTCAGCAAGGCGTCGTTTTGGCATTGCTGATCAGTGTGCCGATAATTGCAGTCCTGCTTCAAACCCAGTTTATTCTCGGACTGATGGATGTTGAAGCACTGATGGCTGAAAAAACGGTGGGATACATTCATGCCGTTATATTAGCAGTACCCGCTTTTTTACTTTTCCAAACGCTTAGAAGCTTTACGGATGGTATGTCATTGACGAAACCGGCAATGGTTATTGGCTTTATCGGTTTGCTGCTCAACATTCCTCTAAACTGGATTTTCGTGTACGGCAAGTTTGGTGCACCTGAATTAGGCGGTGTTGGCTGTGGTGTAGCAACCACGATTGTTTACTGGGTCATGTTTGCCATGCTATTGCTGTATGTGATGACATCAGAGCGATTGAAAAGCATCAACCTATTTGGAGAATGGCATCGCCCACAATGGAAAGCGCAAGTTCGTCTATTCAAGCTCGGCTTTCCTGTTGCAGCAGCGCTGTTTTTTGAAGTGACATTGTTTGCTGTTGTTGCACTGCTCGTTTCACCACTGGGTCCTATCATTGTGGCAGCGCATCAAGTCGCGATTAACTTCTCCTCGTTGGTATTTATGCTACCAATGAGTATTGGTGCAGCAGTAAGCATTCGTGTCGGCCATCGACTTGGTGAAGAAAACGTAGATGGCGCGCGCGTAGCGTCACGAGTCGGCATTATGGTTGGTCTAGCATTGTCCGTTCTCACAGCGATTTTAACCGTCTTGTCTCGTGAGTGGATCGCCGAGCTTTATACTAGCAACCCAGAGGTAATCACTCTAGCGATGCACCTGCTCGTGTTTGCCGCTGTTTATCAATGTACGGATGCGGTTCAAGTGATCGCAGCTGGTGCATTACGCGGCTATAAAGACATGCGAGCCATCTTCAACCGTACTTTTATTGCTTATTGGATTCTTGGGCTGCCAATTGGTTACGTCCTTGGCCGTACAGACTGGATTGTCGAGCCAATGGGAGCACAAGGCTTCTGGCTTGGTTTTATCATCGGCCTATCTTCTGCGGCCTTTATGTTAGGCGTCAGAATGCGTTGGATGCATCGCCAAGAGCCAGAAGTGCAATTGAACTTTTCAGTTCAATAAAAAGTAAAAAAAGCCAGCATCCGCTGGCTTTTTTGATCGAATAATCACACGGTTGAGTATACTTATAACAAGATTGCGAAGTGGTTGATTTTGCTCTCTAGACAACGGATACGAAGTTATAAAAAAGGATATTTGTGCGGTCTATTTTATTGTTCTTAATCTTGATTCTTAATGGTTGTGATAACTGGTTCAATCCAGAGAACGCCATGTTTGATAAGTATCATCAACGTGTAGCCAATGTATTGGACGTTCCTGCTATTCCAATAGAATTACAGTCTACGGTAACGATTCCTGCGAAACGCGTTTTGTTCGAGCCATTGCCAAGGCTATCTATTGGCCTGCTAGAGAGCTATCAATTACGACAATGCGGACTCTTTAATTTACTTGCCGAGAAAAACTCACAACTTGGAAAGGTGCAGGATGCCTTTCATGATTTTGATTATCAAACTGCCCTTTTAAGAATCATAAATCGATGTTTATCCGAATTTCCACTTAGCGATGAAGAACGCGCGACATTGACAGAGCTTTACTCAACCAAGTGGCAACATCTAGACATTCATCTCGACAACTTACTACTCGTAAGTGATGCCATGCAAAAGCAACTAACAGCCTCTGATTGGCTATCTCAAAATACGACGAATGATATTGCACGCATTAACGATGTCTATCGTATTTTCAGCGAAATGTATGATTTACCCCACCGCGCGGTCTCACGTCTACCCGATGTGGAAGTTACTCAATATCAAGAAGAGTTAGAGAAATCTCGTTTACTCGGACGACTTTACTACTCGATGGTAAACACATCCCTTTGGTTAAAAGCAACAACTCAGCTACTTGAGCAGAACCAGAGCAACGTATTGTGCGGGCCGAACAGAGACACCACCCAGTTCCGCTACTTAAGAAATGTCTTTCAATCCATTTACGTTGAAGAAGTGCAACCTTATTTGGCTTATTTAGACAGTACCTATCAACAACTTAATGATGGTGCCACTTTGGTGGAGAACCGTATGCAACTCCATGGTCACCAGTACGGCATCATTGAGGCACATAGGACATTTAGGCAAGAAACCCTAAACCACGTTCAGTTTTGGCAGGGTCTCTTCAAACGATGTGGCGTAACCGTTGGCAACTAGTAAGTGCAGAGCGTTCTATTCCTTCAACCTTTCACGCAAGAATCGAGCAAAACGTGGTTTACCAGTATGTGTAAAACCGTTATATCTAAATGTAATGGTTGAACCAATTTTCGGAGGCTGGCGACGCACTTCATCGGTAAATCCGCTACCGATGTAAAACTCAATGCCATTTGGTAAGCGAACTAACATTGCTCCCATCATACCTAATAAGCGCCCTGTTCCTGGCTTATAACCCACAACTAACGCTTCATCATCTGCGTATCGTTTAAGTTTAAGCAAATCACTACCGCGTCCAGCCTGATAGCGGCTTGATACCTTCCGCAACATCACCCCTTCACCGTCGGATATTGAAATTTTATCCAACTGTGTAAACAGATGAGCTTCATTTTGAATGGCTCGGTGCTCGACATATTTGATATGAGGCTGGTCGACTTCAAGCACTAAATCTTTGATGTTGTAATAACGCTTCCGATAATCACCAGCGGAATATGGCATATCAAAGATCATAAAGTCGATGTGTCGCCAAGCAGACTCTACAGGAGTTTTATCTAATACCGTTTGCTGAACAAGATGGAAGTTACCTCTCCCAGCCCAAAGTTCACCGTCCAACGGATAATCAGGCAAAGGTCCTGTAAACCAATCTGGGGCGTAGATTCGATTACCATTTCTCGTCACGAGATGTTGCCCAGTCCAATAAGCGCGAACACCATCAAGTTTTTCGCTATACCAATATTCAGACACATCAATGCCATCCTGATAGCTTTGTGCAAGAGAAACTGGTGGTGCGAAAGACGTATCCGCTTGAGGCTGTGAAGACGCTGCCATAACAGCCAGCGCAATTAATGTCATTTTTAATGGCATAAGAAGACCTTGTACAAAAAATCGCCTTTATTGAAACGTAAGTCCTCTCGATGACCTATTTATTACTAGTTATTCTTCGACTCATAACAATCAACATTAGTAATAATTTGCAAAGATAATCATAAACTTTAGACAGGTTTTGCATTTAGTCGTTACACATTATTCTCGTATGGCGGATGGTTCGTCAATCGAGTTGGAATCTAATCATGACGTGCCTCCCCCGGTCTAACGACTTCTTTCGGCTCAAAACCTCTTATAAGCAAACCATTTCTCTGTGCGTTTTTGATTCTCAATTTGAGAATCAGTCCTTTCTCAAATTGAACAATATAATTAACAATATTTAACTGTTTGATTTTTCATTAATTTCAAATTGGCACGTTACCTGCTCTATATCCAATTAGAAAAACAAACGGAGACAGAGTCATGGAATTACGCAAACTAGAAATCAATCAAGACAAGTTAGCCATTGAGTTTTTTGGTGACTTAGACGCAAGTGGCTGTCGACAAGCACAACATCACATTGATGAAGTAATTCACAACAATCATCACAAAGAAGTCGAAATTAACCTACAGCACGTCCAATTTCTTGATTCTTCAGGGATTGGTGCCATTGTTTACTTATATAAGCGTCTAGTTGAACGTGAAAGAAGCATGAGTATTGAAAACGTATCAGGCCAACCTTTAGAAATCATGAGCTTGCTTCGTATCAACCATGCCATTCCCGTTAACTCAAAAGGACACTAAAAATACCGGTTTAAACGGAGGTTGGCATGGTAAATCTTTTACGACGATATGCAGTAAGCGGTCTTGTTGTCGGCATGTTTGGTTGTTCGTCGTTTGACTACCCAGAACACGGGAAAGGTGGCTTGGCGGAAAGCTATCAAGATATCTCGATCGAGAATTATCAGTTTTCCCCAGTAATGCCTGACGAGCCTTTAGGTCCAGAACATGGGTTAAGGTTTGATTGGCAATTGACCAAGTTACATCTAGACGCACTAATCCAAGAGGGCGCGCGCTGGTGTTTTCCTGCGGCAGTTGTTCAGGCCCTTGAAAAACAAAATAGAATTGCGCGCGAGTTAGAAGGTGGGCTTTTACTCGACGCTGCCAACGACCTTGTGATTCAGCGTCGACGCTTAAACCAGCTCGAACAACAACTCGACTACGTACTGAGCCAAACAACTTGCACACCGCCCGATGATATTGAAGCACTACGTAGCGACCTAAACATAGTCTCGGATATCTATGCACTACTTAATATCGACAACCAGTTTGCTGTCGATTCAGCAGAAATCAACCCGAAGTACATGGGACATTTGGCAGAAGCAGCCTACATTTTACGTGACCACCCCAACCTATCTCTTGTAGTAACGGGGCATGCGGATGCAACTGGAACACCCGATTACAACCAGAAACTTGCTCAAGCGCGTGCGGAACAAGTAAAGCGTTACCTAACCGTATTTGGTATCACTTCAGAGAGAGTCACTACCAAATCTGTCGGAGATAACCTGCCACTCTATGAAGGTGAAACATCCGCCGTGCGTTTAACTAATCGTCGAGTAAGCATCGAGGTTATTAGCCCTAATTCAGATAGCGATACCTCAATAAACCGCAACCCAACGGCAGGAGGCGCGCTATGAACACGATGAAACCATTTATCCTCTTAATGTTGTTGTGCCTGGTCGCGTGGGTACCTTCTTCCATAGCGGATGAGAGCAATACTGTTAAGGTCGGTGATTTAATACAGATTAACTTACCTGGAGAGGCGTCGTTAAACCAAGGGTTTCAGGTTGATCGTCGTGGACGAATTAATTTACCAGAAGTCGGCCCTGTATTAGTGGCCGGCTACAATGAACAACAACTCCAAGACGTGATTATCGACAGGCTAAAGACCGTGTATCGTGACGTTAACAACGCTCGAGTTTTTATTAAACAGCAACAGTTGTTAGTGTCCGTTCAAGGCTACGTGGTCAAACCCGGTGAATATACCTTACCTTCTGGGTCCAACATTCAAATGTTTGTGTACGAAGCTGGAGGCCTGCGCGCAGGGGCTCAGCTTGATAAAATGATCGTGAAACGTGGAAATAAAAACATTGAATTTGACTACAAACGCTTCCTTGATACGGGGGACAATAGCCAGCTGCCAAAACTAGAATCACTGGATGTCTTATTTGTCCCCGCTTCCCCACTCGTAGGGAATATTGAGCAAGAGTTTGATGCAGCAAAACTCGCGAATTCAGGTGACAGCGCAGATTCCGCTCGTGCAATCAAAGTCTTTGGTGAAGTCAACGCACCTGGCTCGTTCTCATACAAGCCAAACACCACGCTAGTTGATGTCGTAATGCGAGCTGGCGGCGTGACACGATATGCCAGTGTTGAGCAAATTCGCGTGATAACAAACAATAACCCAACCATGTTTAACCTGAAAAAGTACCTTGATACTGGAGACCAAAGCCTACTGCCGGAGATCCTGCCAGGTGCCACCATCTTTGTCCCAAAACAGGAAGAAGAAATCAAAGCAGGTGCAAATGTGGTTTACGTGATGGGTGAAGTCGCCCATCCTGGGGCATACGAAGGCAAGCAAGGCGCTAGCTTCATGGATATCCTCGCCAACGCTGGCGGGCCCACTCGCTACGCAGAATCTCGCCAAATTCGCGTTATAAAAGCCGATGGCAAAGTCATCAAATTCGATCTTACCGCGCATACAGAAGGACTATCTTCAGCCAGACCACCAAATGTTGGACCAGGAGATGCGATTTTCGTGCCGGAGAAAACCGATTTCAATGAGAAGTCTTGGTTAAAAGTAGCACCTAGTAGAGCGGTCGCAGTGATGGGAGAAGTTGTTCGCCCTGGACGCATCGAGTGGTCAGACGAAATGGATTTGATTGATCTGCTTGCACACGTTGGTGGCCCAACTCGACGAGCTGATACCACCAAAATTGAAGTCGCCAATAACGGTCAAATGACACAATTTGACTTAGACCAATACATTCTGGATGGCTCACCAACATCAAGCCTACCTCGAGTTTCCGCTGGTACAGTCGTAAGGGTACATGCATTGCCTGACGACCCATCCGATAATAAATCGCAATGGGTAAGCCAAAGCTCTGACGCATCGATATACGTTTTCGGGCAAATCAATGCACCTGGGCGCTATCGTTTCACTGAAGATATGCATTTTCTGGATATTTTGTCTGCCGCCGATGGACCGACAATGGATGCAGATATTCACAACATCCGTGTCACACACCGAGGCCTAGGTTATGCCAAAGTGAGTAAATTGAATTTATCGATGTACTTTGAAACAGGTGATGAATCAATTCTGCCCCACGTTCGTCCTGGTGATACCATTTACATTCCAGAAAAAAACAAAAACTGGTTAGATCGTTCAAAAGAGTCCACGGTACGCGTATTAGGTGAAGTAAGAGACCCAGGGCGATACGTATTCAATGACAACATGACTGTGCTTGATCTGTTAGCGGAAGCAGGAGGACCAACTGACAATGCCTACCTTGAAAAGATCAGTGTGGTCAATATGTCTTGCTGCCAGGGCCAAGCCCGAACATTTGATTTGGTGAACTTTAGTAAAACAGCCAACATTTATGAGCTGCCAGTCATTCGCGCAGGCGACACGATTTACATTCCCCATAAAGACGAGAGCTTTGTTGAAAAAGCGAGGGCCGGATTAAGAGATATTTTACAAATCACCACAACCATCGTGTTAATAGGAGCGTTGTAATGACTATTCCTGCAACTCACGCTGAGATTGAGCAAATTTATCTTCAGAGTGAACAGAAGGGCCACAAAACGATTTGTGTTGTGGGTTGTAAATCTGAAGATGGTGTCACTTCCGTGGCTTCATCTCTTGCAGAGCGCTTGGTTTTAGCAGGCCACAATACTTTGTATGTAGACCTTAACTTATTCAAACCCGCTTATCACACTGTTCACGAATTTGATGATGACGAGAAGGTTGGCCATTTGATCACACGAGAGAATACACACCAAACTTTAGTCGGCCTCCCTGCTCCATCTCTCGCCAGCACTCAGTTAGCGTACCGAGACCCAACAATGCTGAAACGAAACATTGCACAATGGTTAACGCAGTACGAGCGCGTCGTGATAGATACATCACCACTTCTCAGTGTCAACCGAAGCAATATAGCGCCTCAAGTGATTGCTGGCGTATGTGATGCTACTTTGTTAGTAGCGCATTATGGTTCTACGACTGCAATCCAGCTCGAGCAAGCCAAAAAGCTACTCGATGCTAGCGATGCGAACTTGATTGGTTCTGTCTTGAACATGAAGCATACACCAAGCCTGAAAGATGAGTTAATCCGCCAAGTTTCCAAGCTGCGTTTCTTACCAAAAAAGTGGAAAGAAAAACTGTCTCAGCAAATTAAAAAAAGCGAACTGTTTATGTTATAGGGAGCGCTATTATGACGATAAATAATACATTGACTATCGAGCAAGAATTAGTGGATGAGCATATTCTTCAGCAAATGATCAAAGATACGTGCGCCGAAATCATCCCTACCTTGATTGATCACTATGTCGAAGAGTCACGCGATCGCATGGAGAAAATAGAGCAAGCATTAAGCACAAAAGACCTTCAAACATTAGAGTTCGAGGTTCACACACTGGGCAGTTCTGCTCTCGCTTTAGGCAATCGAACGCTTTCAAGACAAGCAAGAATGATTGAGAAGTACTGTGTCGAAGGAAAAGTACCAAAAGCATTGGAGCTTTGTGAAACACTTCCGCAACTCGCCAATGAATCGTTTGATGCGTTAGAAAAGCGAAAAGCTCAAGGGTTTGAGTAGTATCAGTGTCTTACTCCCTAGCGAAGCATCGCGTTTGATAAAGCGCGATGCCGACATCATCTCAGAAATTTAGGCTCCAAATTCAATCACCCTCGCCAAGCCACACACCTTGAAATTATTTGGGCATAACTTAATCAATTAAAAAGTATGGATTTTTCGCAAATTTCCTACCTTGTGCTAATACTTAAATAACGCTTTTCTCAAATTGAGAATTTTCAGCACTAGAGAGCTATAAACCACTCATAATGCCAAATAGTAGTGCTGACAAAAATCATAAAAAATGAAACAAACTACGTTGGGATGGGACTATGAGACCAAGGGTGTTACTGGTAGAGGACTCTACTTCACTAGCCATACTTTATAAGCAGTATGTGAAAGACGAACCTTATGACATTTTTCATGTCGAGACAGGTCGCGAAGCGATTCAATTTATTGAAAGAAGCAAACCTCAGCTCATCATTCTCGATTTGAAACTGCCCGACATGTCTGGCGAAGACGTGTTGGATTGGATCAACCAGAATGACATTCCTACGTCCGTTATTATTGCTACGGCACACGGCAGCGTCGACTTAGCCGTTAATCTAATTCAAAAAGGTGCGGAAGATTTCTTAGAAAAGCCCATAAACGCTGATCGCCTAAAAACATCAGTCGCATTGCACCTCAAACGCGCCAAATTGGAAGATTTGGTGGAAAATATTCAGTCCAAGTTTGATCGCCACAACTATCACGGATTCATCGGTTCAAGCCTCCCGATGCAGGCGGTATACAAGACCATTGATGCTGTTGCGCCAACTTCTGCCAGTGTGTTTATTGTGGGAGAAAGCGGCACAGGTAAAGAAGTTTGTGCTGAAGCCGTCCACCGCCAGAGCGACCGTAAAGACAAACCTTTTATTGCAATTAACTGTGGGGCTATTCCACGAGATTTGATGGAAAGTGAGATTTTTGGTCACGTTAAAGGGGCCTTTACTGGAGCAACAACAGATCGAAAAGGTGCGGCGACGCTGGCACATGGTGGTACGCTTTTTCTTGATGAGCTGTGTGAAATGGAACTTGAGATGCAAAAGAAGTTGCTCCGCTTTCTACAAACGGGCACTTACACCCCTCTTGGTGGCACTCGAGAAATGAAAGTGGATGTGAGAATCATTTGTGCCACTAACCGAGATCCATTAACAGAAGTAGAAGAAGGTCGTTTTCGTGAAGACTTATACTACCGTGTGCACGTTATACCTATTGATATGCCCCCATTACGTGAACGAGGAAGTGACATCGTCACGCTTGCCAAGCACTTCTTGACCACTTACGCCAAACAGGACAAAAAGAAATTCTCAACAATCGACAGCGAAGCTCAACATATCATCAAGCATTACGAATGGCCGGGTAATGTAAGGCAACTACAAAACATCATACGTAACATTGTGGTGCTTAATAACGACGAAAAAGTCACGGTGAGCCACCTACCCGCTCAACTTACTAAAAAGTCTAAAGTGACGAAAACAACGACGCCTGCGCATGTTGCTCAAGAGTCAGCAAACATTGCACCAATCACACCACCACCTGGTTATACTGAGGAACCTTCACCTTCTGCGGTCGAACCGTCGATTAACGCAGCGGAGCAGCCTGGTACACCGTCCTCTGCTGCTACCTCACCGTACTTTAACTCTGATGGAACCATTCGCCCTATGTGGCAAGTAGAGCGTGAAGCAATTCAAAACGCAATTGCGTACTGTGATGGCAACGTCCTCAACGCCGCTGTCATGCTGGAGTTAAGCCCATCTACGGTTTACCGAAAAAAACAAGCGTGGGAAGCGGATGAAATTAATCTCGAACAATCTTGATAAACCTGCCATTGGTGAAATTTGGATCTTGCTTGATAGCCGTCTATTCGGTGGCATTGAAAGTCACGTTATCGAGCTAGCTCGGGGATTAATCGCCTTTGGACACAAAGCTCGAGTTGTGCTAACCACTGAGTATTCGCCAGCCGCTCAAATTGTACAGAAGGCAAAAGAAGCCGCGATCCCTGTGAGTTACTTAAACTATTTGTCTGGCGAGCCCAATAAAGCTTTAAAAATTAAACACCTAACAAGCGCCGTCGCCAATCACCAACCCTCAGTGGTTCACTCCCATGGTTATAAAGCGTCGATTTTGTCGCGCTGCGCCAAACTGCTCACCCGTACGTTTCCTCGTTTGATTTCAACTTATCATGCTGGTGAATCGTCCTCAGGGAAGCTATGGCTATACGATTGGCTTGATAGAAGCTCAGGCTGCCTATCTGACCATTGCTTTGCTGTCAGTCCAAGTATTCAGCGCAAAGTTTTTTGTTCTTCAGAACTGCTGAATAACTTTGTTTCGATTCCCAACAGTCAACTCAACTATCAGGAGATCGCTTTTGTCGGCCGATTGAGTCAGGAAAAAGGCGCCGATCAATTTATTGAGGTAGCGAGGCTCTGTCCAACATTACAGTTTAGTGTGTACGGTGATGGCCCAGAAAAAGAGTCGCTTAATCAAACTGCCCCTTCAAATGTGACTTTCTTCGGCCATCAAACCGATATGAAAGGTGTTTGGGAAAATATCAGTGTACTTATCATTTCTTCTCGTTATGAGGGTCTTCCAATGGCGGCGCTTGAAGCCATGTCGAGAGGCATTGCCGTGATGAGCTTACGTGTAGGTCGTCTTCCAGATATTATCCAAACGGGTAAAAATGGTTTTATCGTCGAAGACATTCCCTCTCTTGCTAAATGTCTTCATGACTGGATGTCGATTGGTGAAGCGCAACAATCACTCATTCGCCAAAATGCTCGACAAACCATCATTGATGATTTCTCAGCGCAAAGTGTGATTCCCGTATTGCTACAAAAATATCAAATTGAAACGGATCACTAATCCATATTGGTTCTCAATATGAGAATGATGAGGTCTAAATATAAATATCATATAAGATTCAATCACATAAACTAATGGCATATTTTGGCATCTCTATTGCAGCTCAGCAGTTAACGCAGATTAATGATGAGACAGAGGTGACTTATGACTATGCCAAAACGCATTCTATATGTTCATTATGGTGATAATTGGATTCGCGGCAGTGAAGTGGTGCTTCTGGATCTCATTTCAGGAATCGACCGCAATAAGTTTGAGCCATTCGTATGGTCAAACTGCCAACCATTAATCGATAAGTGCCAATCGCTCGGAATTGAAGCGGAACATTCAGCCTTCAATTTGGTGGGTGGTTGGAGCGCTCCACGCTGGGATATTAGCGGGTGGAATAGCCTTATCAAACAAGGCTCAGCTTTGGTCGAAAAGCACAGCATCGACTTGGTACACGTCAATAGCGGCGGCCCTTGTCAATGGATGTGTTTGGCTGCTCGCATGAATCATATACCACTTGTCACGCAACTTCATTGCCATTATACATTGCGCGATCGCTTCTCTCTCGGACTTCACCTCTCTCCAAAATTGATTTGCGTTAGCAAAGATGTTGGACGCGAAATTCTTCAGGACGGCTACCCACAAAACCAACTTCATGTCGTACACAACGGCGTGTCACTTCAAGGCGTGGATACACCCATCGACATTAAAGATAGCCTCGGAATCCCATCACAGGCCTTTACCTTTCTGTCGGTGGGTTCGCTGATTAAGCGCAAAGGGTTCGACCGCCTTATTCGCGCAATACGCATGCACAACTACCACCACAACAACCCTCACCTTGTTATTGTTGGTGACGGCGAAGAAAGAGAAGCATTGCAACAGCTTGCATCGGATTTTGGTATCCAAGAACGAGTGCACTTTGTCGGAGAACAACACAATGCCGGAGCGTGGATGTGTGGTAATGCAGACGCTTTTATTAGCGGCGCCTATGAAGAGGCCTTTGGTCTCGTGCTCGGGGAAGCGGCTTTAGCTCAACTGCCTATCGTGGCTCCTAAAACAGGAGGCATTCCCGAGTTGTTCGAGCATAATCACTCTGCATTGCTGTACCAGAACAGTGGAATGGCGAGCCTGTTAAACGCGATTCAACAAGTCATGCAAGACGCGGCATTAAGAAACAAGCTGGCGGAAAACGCTTACCTACATGCTAGCCAGCACTTAACGACGACTGCATCTATCAACGCTATTGAACGTATTTACGAAGGTGAACTTAATAACAACGCCATTACACCAATGCCAATGACTCACTGCATGAAGCCTCTTTCACGCTGGTTGAGCATCAATTGAGGAGCCCGGTCATGAAACGTGTATTGATGTTCGACGCCATCCCAATGCAAGGTGGATCCAAAATCGCGAATGCAGAGCTCCTTAAGCAGTGCGATAAGCTGAACGTGATTGGTTATCTACTCACTACAAATCCAGAGCATTGGGCGTCACTGCTTAGTGATACACCGCGTGTGCAAGTTATAAAAATAAAACCATCACCATTTAACTCGACTCATGGACTGACCTACTGGTTGATGAACGCTTACTACTTTCTCCAACTTCTCTACGCGTGCATGAAGCTGCCAAAAATAGATAGCTTTTTGGGCCTATCTTGCCCAAGTAATGATATGCCTTTGTACTTACTACGATTAATTAGCAAAAAGCCTGTGGTACAGATGGTTCATGGCCCTATTGGACGATCGAGATCTGCTGGCTACTGCTTAGTAAAAGCATCGGCAATTTACTACTTGGCAAACACCCGCGAATCAATGGTAGAAGCATTACAGGCCTACCTCAAAACAGAGAAGCCAGCCACCGAACGCTATTGGTGTGGTTTGAATACATCTACATTTGTTAATGGATTATCGAAAGATCGCTGGCCAAAACAAGCGAATCCGATTTCAAGCCGCGTTTTCTGGGCAGCTAGCTTACTAAAATGGAAGAACATCGATCTTTTGCTTGATGCTTTAACACTTGATGAGTCGAAAAAGATCAAATCCACCGTGTGTTACATCAAACCTAACGTGGCAGGTGTGGAATATTCAACACCGGACTTCAACACACAAGGTGTTGAATGGCATGAGTGCCCAAACAACTTAGATGAATTGCGTTCACAGTGTGGTGTGTTTGTTTCCACCAGTCTCAACGAACCTTTTGGGTTATCTATTTTGGAAGCGCTCGCTGCAGGTATGTGTGTCGTCATTCCACATGATGATAGTTATTGGGACCGCGTGTTAACTCACGGCCGAAATTGTATTAAATACACGCCTAACAATGTGGCTTCGTTACACAACGCAATTCGCCTTTTGAATGAATCGCCGTGGATGAAAGTAACGATGGGTATCGAAGCACTCAATGTTTCTCAACTATACACAGCCGAACGTTGTTATTTGCCAATCGCCCAGCACCTTGCTGCCGAAATTGCTACCAACAATGATTGCACACTCAAGACACCGCGAGACATCAAAGGATATGACCATGTCTAAAGCAATGACCAACATGACGCTATTTGCTATCGCCTTATTGATCAATAAAAGCATCAGCCTAATCATGCTGCCTGTATTGCCCCACTTTCTCTCACCAGAACAAATGGGCAAGCTTGAGCTTCTAACAACCTTTGGTGTTGTTACGACCTTGTTTGTCAGTTTCGCTTTGCATGAAGCGCTTTATCGATTCGTCGGCGTTGAAAAGGATAAAAATACGCGCACAAGCCTACTAAACCAGCTGTACTCACTTGCTTTACTCATCGCTGGCGTCGTTGCTCTTAGCTTGCTCACTATCATTTTAATCGCCCCCATTCCCGCGCCTTTTACGCGAGTCGAATTTGCTATTGTTATGTTTGCCATCGTTCTAGAAGGCAGTATTGCAATCGGCACTGCCTGGTTAAGAACACAAGACGACAAAGCAAGAACACTGCTTAACGTCATGGTCACTACCACCATTTTTCAGGTCATTTTTATCGTCGCGGCGCTGTCTGTTCATCCCCATGTTATTTCTGTTTTGTGGGGGGGCTTGTTGGCTGCTATTACTCAATTTGTTTGGCTGCACATCGTTAACAGTTACAATATCACCCTTCCTAAACTGACATTGGCAAAACAATACCTAAACTACTGCCTACCAATGATGATGGCCGGTTTAGTAGCATTTTGTCTCAATGGCGCTGAACGCTGGTTCATTGGTGCCAACACTTCTCTTGCGACGTTAGGGATTTACGCGATAGCGGTAAAATTTGCAGTGGGCATGTGTATTTTAGTGCAGCCATTTGGCATGTGGTGGATGCCACGTCGATTTAACTACTTAGAAGGGCGCAAGAACACTGAAGCAGTGCGCATCACACACTTAGGTATGATTTACATTACAGGTTTGAGTGTAGTGGTCGGCACATTAGCAATGGTGATGATCACCCACTTACTGCCAGAAACCTATCATGAGGCGGTACTATTCAGCTTATTCTTGCTGCCTATCGCTATGTTAAAAGAATGGAGCGAGCTGATTAACATCTCCATTTTGTACAAGCGTCGTACTCGCTGGCTACTGGGTATAAATGTCGTCTCTGCGTGCGTTGCGATTGCTTTGCTGTTTGGCTTATCTTCTCTGGGTATTTATGGTGTGTTCATTGCGCTTTATTACGCACAACTGTGTAAGCTGGGCCTGACTTATGTAGTAGGCCAACAATGTATGACGTTGCCTTTTCACCTAAGTCTGATGGTTTTATTACAGATTATATCCGGTGTGGCACTGTTCCTGCTTCACTCTTCACAATCAATAGGAATCGCCATCGCAATTTGCATTTTGACATGCAGTTTGCTGGCAGGGATAGCCACTCGCTACATGAGTAAAGAGACGCTAAATGCTCTCACTCGATACATAGTGAAAAGGCGTGGACAGGTGAAGAGATACTCGTTATGAATGAAACCAAGGTGAGAACAAAACAGTCCATCGCAGCACTGACGATCACTGTCTGTATCGGCCTGCTTTGGATTGTTATGCCTCATCCCATTTTGATTGTCGCGTTGTGTTTCGCACCACTCGCGTTACTGTTTGTTCTCAATCAAACGTTTTGGCTTGTCACACTGTTCGTTATTTTTTCATTCTTTCGTATTCACGAAGCCTTTCCTGTTATCTATAACTTCAAGATCCCATTACTGTTATCACTGGGGGCACTCGCCGCACTCGCTTTTCACCTTCTTATAAGCCGCCAGATTACAGCTTTTTGGCACCCTTCATTAAAGTGGCTGTGTATATTTTGGGGTCTGGTGATCATCGGAATCATATTCGCTTCTAGTCGTGATATCGCAATAACGGTGTTCAAAAATACCTATTGGAAAATCATCATTATGACGTTGGCCATCACCTGGCTTATTACTAAACCTTCACAGCTCGCACAGATGTCAAAAGCAATTATTTTCGCCGGATTATTGATTGGCTTAGTGGCATTACAAAACGCAGCGAATGGCATTGATTTAGTCGAAGGAACGCGCGTGTCAATAGGACGCTCCATAGGTTCTGTACTTGGCGATCCTAACGATTTGGCACTAGTACTGATGTTTCCCCTTGCCTTTACCGTTAGTCAATTGATGGAAAAACATTCCCCCAAACATCTCAGACTCTTTGCCCTTATCACCTGTTTGGTTTTGTTCTTTGCGATCATTGAAACGCAGAGCCGCGGTGGGTTACTAGGTTCACTGTCTGTATTTGCCTACTTTGCTTTTAAACACATCAAAAGCAAAACATTAGTCTTGGTATTAGGCGCTATCGCAGCGATCGTACTCTACGCATTCGCTGGTATTTCAGGACGAGAATCGGGGGGAGCCGCTGAGGATGGTATAGATGCCTCAGCGATGGGGCGACTTTATGCGTGGGAAGCGGCATTTAAAATGGCGCTGCATCACCCGTTGACTGGCGTAGGTCTAGATAACTTCTACTTTAATTACTATTTCTACAGCCCACACTGGGATGGTATCAACCACGCCGTCCATAGTACTTGGTTTGGCGTGTTAGCAGAAACGGGTTTTGTCGGGCTCGCGGTGTTCATTACTTTAATTGTGTCATTGATCCGCACCTCTTTGCATTCCATCTCATTGCTAACACCAAAATCAGATTACACCCTCTCTGTAGGAGCAAACGCCGTGTTAAGTGGGCTTATCGGTACCATCGTATCAGGCACGTTTCTGACTCAAGGTTTCACTTGGCCAATTTACATTCTAGCGGCGTTAACGGTTGTCGTTAGCCGAATCGTTCAAAGTGATTGTCAAAATGAGAAATCCTAGTTTCAAACATAAACAAAACCCATAACTCACTGTTTTAAAATGGCTAATTCCTTGGCACGCATTGTGATTACTCACTTAATTAGTAATCAAATAACCAAGACTCAAGGAGAGCCACATGACAGACATCGTAGTATTTGGAGAAGATTTTGGTGGGTTACCCTCTTCCACTCAGCATATTGTCAAGCAACTAGCAGCGAACCATCGAATCCTTTGGGTGAACTCCATTGGCCTTCGTCAACCTAAGCTGGATTCTAAAGACATACAGCGTGCGTTAAACAAACTCACTCGTGTATTTCATAACGTAGGCTCACACAAGCCAACATTGGACTCTGAAACAAACCCAAACATTCACATCATCAACTTGCTCACCATTCCTGCCCCTAGTTCTGCATTAGCAAGAAAAGTGGCCGCTAAGATGATGAAACACCAACTCAATAAACAATTACAAGCTCTTGGTTTTGATAAGCCTGTATTTTGGACGTCGCTCCCGACTGCTGCCGATCTTTGTGCAGAAATGAACCCACGTGGACTGATTTACTATTGTGGCGATGACTTTAGCGCTTTAGCTGGTGTTGACCACGACACGGTGGCCAAGCACGAACGTACTCTTGTTAATGCGGCCAGCGTTATCTTTACGGCAAGCGAAACACTCTCCACCAAATTTCCATCTGGTAAAACCGTCACTTTGCCTCACGGTGTCGACTTTAGTCTGTTTTCTGAGCCAGCACCTAAGGCTGAAGATTTTCCTAATAATGGTCGCAAAGTGCTGGGCTTTTATGGCAGTTTGTCTGAATGGTTAGACTACGACTTAATTGCCCAAGTCGCAGACCAAGCGCCTGACTGGGATCTCGTGTTCATCGGCCCTAACGAGTTCAGTGACAATCCGCTACCTCAAAGAAGTAACGTTTACTATCTCGGCCCAAGAGCTCATCACACTTTGCCAAGCTACTCTCAACACTGGGACGCAAGCTGGTTGCCCTTTGTTAATAACGCTCAAATCAAAGCGTGTAACCCCCTCAAGCTTCTTGAGTATTTGGCAACGGGAACCCCCGTTATTAGCACGTCGTTTCCTGCATTAATGCCGTACAAGCATATGCTCCATGTAGTTCAAAATTTAGAAGACGTATGTGCCAGTCTCGATCACTTGATCCCACCCCCAGCAAACTCAAAGCAATACGTTCAACAGCAAAGCTGGGAAGCAAGAGCCAACCAAGTTGAGAAATTAGTGAGGACGCTATGAACGATTTGAGAGAGAACCTTAGTGTATTACTACATGGCGCTTGGCGACGTCGTTACATGATCGTTATCCCTATGCTTGTCTTGCCGGTGCTGGGTTTCATCGTAAGTAAGCTGGTTCCGACGACTTATGTTGCTCACACCAGCATGCTTATTCAAGAGACAGCGAAAATGAACCCGTTCCTTCAAGACCTTGCCGTCTCAACAATGCTTAAAGACCGATTGAGCGCACTCAGTACTCTGCTAAAAAGCCGACACGTTTTGTATTCTGTCGCAAAAGAACAATCGCTGATCAATGACGAGATGAGTGCAAAAGAGCAAGAGTTCATCATAAAAGATCTTGCGTCGCGCCTGTCTGTTCAGCCACTCGGTAAAGACTTCATTCAAATTCAATTGCAAAGTGGTAAATCAGAAGGAATGGAGTCGATGCTGCTCTCTGTCAGAGAGCATTTTGTCGAACAGCTTTTGGCTCCTGAGCGTTCTTCGATTAAAGATTCGAGTCATTTTTTGACTATCCATATCAACAAACGCAGGGAAGAACTAGACAAGGCTGAACAAGCTTTTGCAGAGTATAAAAATACTTACTCAGACGCGACGCCCGAAATGCAAGCTCAAAGCCTTACTCGCCTTGCTAGCCTCAAACAAACGCTAGCCGAAAAGGAGGCGGAGCTTGCTGGTGTTTCACGAAGTCTAGGCAGTTTGGATCAACAACTATCCAAAACGAACCCGGTTATCGGTAAACTGGAAGAGCAAATCATCGACATTCGTAGTGAACTTACCCTGCTTCGCGCTAAATACACAGAGGCGCATAGTTTGGTGCAAGGTAAGTTGCGAGAATTAAACCGGTTGGAGCAGGAACGCTCGGTACTCTTGAACTCTAAACAACCAGAACTAAACAGTGCTCAACTATGGGATATCGCGAGCAATACCACAGTAAACAGTCTTGGCGAAGCACAGCCTCTACTTGTCTCCCAACTACATCAATTACAAATGATGCGCGGACGTTTTGAAGCACTTACGGAAGAAACCAACAGCTTGCGAGATATGATCCAAGAATTAGAGCGAAATGCGCACCAATTTGGGAGCACAGCAACAGAAATCAACCGCTTAGCTCGTGACGTCGCAGTGAAGAGAGAAATGTATGATGAACTCGTCGAACGCTATGAGATGGCCCAACTAACGGGTTCTTTGGGAGAGTTTGAAGAGAATAAGCGCGTAAAAATCATTGATGAACCGTTCACGCCAACGATTCCAACTAACTTACCTAGTTTTGTATTTGTCATTTTAGGATTTATTGGTGGCGCTGGTTTAGGCATTGGATTAGCGACGATACTTGAGTTAGCCGATAACTCTATCCGCTCAAAAAGAGCATTAGAAAAACACCTTGGTGTTCCTGTCATCACCACTTTACCTAACGTAGTGTACGGAAACTAACCGCCATAAGAACTCATTTACAAGCTCTCGGTCGGCGAGTGCTTTTCTTTTACTACTGCCTTATACAGCCTCATAGCATGTCCACTAATATGAATCTCAAATTGAGAATAAACATAGAACCTCACACGAACTGAAGCTAACTTATTGTTTTTAAATGCTTAATTTCTTGGCACGTTGTCTGCAATTCCTAAATAAACAAAGAACTCAACGAGGGTTTGAAAATGGAAGTCAGACAAAAGCACAATAACACTAAGCACAGCAAAAAAGTGATATTACACGTCGTGCAGCACTTAGCTCCTGGCGGCTTAGAAACGCTCGTACTAGAAATGCTTCGTTTTGCGCAGCCAAACCATTCCGTTTTTGTCGTAAGTTTAGAGGGAAGCAAAGCGCAAGCACTGCAATGCTGGCAAAAACTATTGCCCTACCAAGGCCAACTGCACTTTCTTAATAAAAGACCTGGATTCAGCGGGAAGACCATCGCTACACTGACTTCAATGATAAAAAGAATGCGACCAGACGTGGTCCACACTCACCATATCGGACCACTCTTATATGGTGGGATTGCGGCACGTTTAGCGCACGTACCTGTAGTTATTCATACCGAACACGACGCATGGCACCTTAATAACAAAAAATCAGCTCGACTGCAGTCCCTACTGCTAAAAATGATTCGTCCACATGTGGTTGCCGATGCGAACTTTGTCGCCGAACAAATCCAGACAAAACTGAATTACCGCAAAGTCTGCACCATTCACAATGGAATCGATTGCCAGAAGTTTAAAAGCGGTGACCAAACGGCAACAAGACACTTGTTTGAACTTCCAACCGACAAAATCGTGATTGGCGTTGCCGGGCGTCTAGAAGCAGTTAAAGGCCATAAAGTGCTTATCGAAGCCTTCTCTCATCTTACGCCAAACACACACCTAGCAATAGCCGGTGATGGTTCTCAGCGAACTCAATTGGAAGCACAAGTTAGAACGTTAAAACTTGAAGATCGAGTAACCTTTTTAGGTTTGGTGGACGATATGCCCAGCTTTTACCAAAGCCTAGACTTGTTTTGCTTACCATCACTTCAAGAGGGCTTTCCTCTCTCAACCCTCGAGGCTCAAGCATGTGACATTCCTTGCGTCGCGACGGATGTTGGCGGCGTGAAAGAGACGCTCTGTCCGAACAACAGCACACTGGTTGAAGCAAATCGCGTGTTTTTGTTGGCCGAAGCGTTATCACAACAACTGGAATCATCACACCATTCTCCTCGAACTTTTATTCTCAAACACTTTGATATCAGAGACATGGTGAGTCGCTACTCACGTTTGGCCAAGGAGACTAGCTATGAATGATTTACTTTGGATTATAGGGTTTGGTTTATCCGCATTTTTGATTGTCTATCATCACGTTGGGTACCCACTGCTCCTTAAATGGCTTCCTTTAAAACAGCAAGACGAAACCAAAGCACCATTTGTAGAGCGAGCTTACAAAGCCTCCAAAGCAGATAACCAGCTACCCTCTATTACTGTCATCGTGCCCGCCTACAATGAAGAACAATGGATAGCAGAGAAGATCCGTAACCTTGCGAGCCTAGATTACCCGAGGGATAAATTAAGGGTAGTGATCGCATGTGATGGCTGCACAGATAACACAGCCGAGATTGCTCAAGCGACAATTCAAGAAGCAATCTGCTCTGATACTCTGTTCATTATTAATGATCACCAAGTCAATCGTGGTAAAGTTGCCCTACTCAACGAAGAAATGCGTCATGTTAGCTCGGACATTACCGCACTGAGTGACACGTCGGCATTGATTTCTTGCGATTCTCTGTTGCTAGCTAGTCAGCATTATCAAAATGAGAACGTTGGAGTGGTTAACGCAACATATCAAATAATGAGCACTGATAACCAAGGTGAAGCGGCGTATTGGCAATACCAGTCTCGAGTAAAGCACCAAGAATCCTTGTTAGGTTCAACGATTGGTTCCCACGGTGCGTTTTACACTTTCAGAACTCACTTATTTGAACCACTGGAAGTCAGCACCATTAATGACGACTTTATTCTCCCTATGAGAATCGTTTTGCGAGGCTATAGCGCTATTTACGAGCCAAACATGCTGGCTCTTGAGCTCGAACAAAGCTCAGACGACGCAGATTTCAAACGACGCCTAAGAATTTCAGCGGGTAACATGCAGCAGCTCATGCAATTAAAGAAATTACTGCTACCTCGTTATCGTGGCACTGCCTTTGCTTTTCTATCGGGAAAGGTTCTGCGCTTAGCAACACCCTATTTGATGATTGTTTGCTTTATTTGCTCACTACTACTGGCACACAATCCGCTGTTTCAAGTAATGCTGTTCGCACAAGTTGGTATTTATAGCATCGCGCTTATCACTTACTTGATGCCAGCACTTAACACAATTAAACCTTTTAAGCTGATTAGTTACATCGTCATTGGTCATCTCGCCAACTTTATCGGCGGTATGAAATATTTACTCGGAATGGAAAATGGACGTTGGAAACGCGTCAACCAATAAGGAAAGCATCATGAAAAACTCACGCTACGATTCAAATGTATGCCACGCGAAAAGAACGTTTGATGTACTGGTTGCAATGCTTATTTTGGTCGTCACTGCACCACTTTTCCCATTTATCGCGCTAGCGATCAAAACCACATCGAAAGGCCCTGTGATTTATCGCCAATTGCGAGTAGGACGCTGCACACCAGAAAAAATGGATCTTTTTCAAATCATGAAGTTTCGCACCATGTATATTGATGCAGAGCAACGCTCTGGCGCAGTATGGGCAACTGAAAATGATCCCCGCATCACGCCAGTAGGACGCTTTTTACGCAAAACACGTTTAGATGAACTACCTCAACTGTTTAATGTGTTGAGAGGTGAAATGTCGATGATTGGGCCGCGCCCAGAACGCCCAGCTTTCTACCAGAAATTGGAAGATGAAATCCCCTATTTTGTAGAGCGCACATATGGCGTGTTACCAGGTATCACAGGCTTAGCTCAGGTTAACCAAGGCTATGATGCATGCATTGAGGATGTAAGACGCAAAGTTGGGTTTGACCACAGTTACGCACTAAGCTTAGGTTCGTTTTACTCTTGGATTTCAATGGACCTTTCAATCATGAGCAAAACATTCGTTGTGATGATTGACGGACGAGGTCAATAACTTCCGGTTCTGGTAACGGTCACTCTTGCCACTGGCGGCGCATCTTTTCTATCGTCGCTGGTGGCACATCATGAATGCTTTGATACGCTCCGTGGCACACTTTAATTTCCACCTCGATGCGCTTCTTCATGCAGTAGTCCATGTAACGCTTCATCTCCCAATGTCGAACAAACGTATTGCTCACAATCACAACTTTCCCTCTGTTCAACCACTTTCTAGTTTGCTGAAAACACCACTCATGCGCTTGAGGTAATTGAACTGGTTCAAAGTGATAATCACCTTCATCATTTTCAAAATACATGTCAGCTTCAAAATGCTTAGCACCAAGATCTATTGCCAATTGTTTTGCTAAGGTTGTTTTACCTGAACCCGGAAGTCCACGAATAAGAATGAGTTTAGCCAGTGACATAATACAGTTTAATGAGGTGGGAATAAGCCTAAACTGTAACGAAATTATTGGAAAAGAAAAGTAGAAATAAAAAATGCCGAGCACATTAGGCTCGGCATTTAAACTCAATCATGGATCGTGTTGTATTTATTTGTAAGCTGGCAGTTCTGTTCTTAACCCTTTCACCAAACTTACGCACATCAACAGCAGAACAAAAGTAAACGGTAACCCTGTTGCAACAACGCCTGATTGCAATGCTTGCAAGGCTTCTTTACCACCAACCCACAGCATTACGGCTGCAATTGCGCCTTCAATACACGCCCAGAAAATGCGTTGCGGTACTGGTGCATCAATCTTACCACCGGCGGTAATACTATCGATAACCAGCGAGCCAGAGTCTGACGATGTAATAAAGAATACCAGAATCAGCACGATAGAAAGCATTGAAATCACTGAGCTATACGGAAGCGCATCGTAAACATGGAACAGAGTCAATGAAATATCAGTTAGGCCATTTGCACCTAGCTCACCAACTTTATTCACCACTTGGTCAAGCGCGATACCACCAAACACAGACATCCAAATCAAAGTAACAACTGTAGGAATAACGATGACTGCGAATAAGAATTCTCGAACCGTACGACCTTTAGACACACGCGCGATAAACATACCAACAAACGGTGACCAAGATACCCACCAAGCCCAGTAGAATACCGTCCAGCCGTGCATCCAAGTTTCATCTTCACGACCGTGAGGGTTACTCAATGGAATAATATTTTCAATGTAAGCCATTGTTGTGTCGCGTAGCGAGCTCCACGCCGTATCAAACGTGATGAAGGTAATGAAAATAAGCAGCGCAAACGCAACCACCATATTGACGTTACTCAGTAGCTTAACACCACCATCAATACCACGAATCACTGATAGCACCGCGATAAAGGTAACGAAGGTGATCACAATCATTTGTGTACCAATGCCGCCTTCTAGACCAAAGACATGGTTAATACCACTGGTCGCCTGCTGAGCACCTAGACCTAGCGACGTTGCAAGACCAAATAGCGTCGACAAAACGGCAAGGATATCAATAACGTGACCTAACCAACCCCATGCACGGTCACCAAAAATTGGATAGAACGCCGCGCGCAATGAAAGTGGTAAACCTTTGTTAAAGGCAAAAAACGCTAATGCTAGTGCAACGAGTGCGTAAATACTCCAACCATGTACACCCCAGTGGAACATAGTGGCACCCATCGCGAGGGATTTTGCTTCTTCGGTGTATGGTACTGCGTTAAGTGGCATTCCCCACCAATCAGTGAAATACGCGGTCGGCTCAGCCACACTCCAGAACAGAAGACCAATACCCATACCCGCGGCGAAAAGCATCGACAACCAAGAAACGGTTGAGTGATCCGGCGTTGCTTCTTTGCCTCCTAAGCGGATTTTACCTAGCGGAGAAAAAAGAAGAGCAACGGCGAACAATAAGAAGAAGTTTGTCGACCACATAAAGAACGCATCAAACTGTTCGATAATTCCGTTTTTTAGACCGTTTAATACGTCACGAGCAGTGGTTGGCTCAACAAGAAGAAGTGAAATCAGGCAGAAAACAACGAGCCCCGCACTAATGCCAAAAACCGGGTTATGTATATCGAATCCCCACTTTTGAACGTTATCCTGTCCAACCTGATAATCGGTTGTATCAATACTATATTTTTTAAATGCATTATCCATAAATACAAATTTAACGTGAATTTGAAACGCCCCTCAGGTGAGAAGAACTCCAATACCGCCCTCCATTAATTTGAACTCTAAAGTTTTAAAGCGGGACGAATTTTAGCAGCAATCACATATTTTTGCAAAAAGTCGTGATTTATTGCATTTTAAGCTCAATTCAAGACAGATGAAGGGGAAATAATATCAACACAAAAATTATGAGGTCTAACGATTGATTTTGTCGTAGGTTGTAGACTAGAAAAGACACAAGAAATACTTAAGTTCATAGCCAGTCACTGCGCAAATAGAGAAGACCTGCGCTGATTTGGTTTCACAATTAACGACGAAACCAAATCAGCAAACCTTTCATCCAGCGAGCGTTATAAGAAATGGAAGGTGATGTTCCCTGTTACGCTGCTAACGGTATCGCTATCGCCTTCAATATCCACGCCAAACGCTTGATAACTCGCGCCCACAGACACATTGTCAAGCAAGAAGTATTCGGCACCAACACCATACATATAAGAGACGCCATCATCTTTGTCTAAGTTTCTCAGTCCGCCGTCATAATCAACGTTGAATGCATTGATGCCGCCTTTTGCGTAAACGTGTAACGGGCCGAAGTCGATACTAGGTTTCGCCGCTAAATAGAATGAATCAAAATCAGCACTACCCCTGCTGCCACTCAAAGATAAATCCACTTTGCCGTGGTTAAAGTAGCCTGCTTCAATGCCAATGAATGGCAAAATACCAGTACCGACATGAATACCATAAGTTGTATCATTTTCGCTGTCGATATCGGACTGACCAATTTGACCACCAGCGTAAATCCAAGAGTCAGCCATTGCTGACGTTGAGCACAACGTTAGAGCGAATAACGAGAGTGTTTTTTTCATACTATCCCTTCCTGATCGATTCCTAAGCGAAACATTACGCAAATATGCGCATTTAATCGCCACTATATATTGGAAAGCATAGGCATTTTAAGACTCTAAAAGTGAATAATTTATGTTCAACTTTTGTTTTGTGACTTCCAGACAAAAAAACACCGACATAAAGCCGGTGTGTTTCATATGGTGTTAGAAAGCTTGACGCTTATAGGAAATGTAGTGTTGCGTTAACAGAGAACGTGCTGATATCGTCTTTACCAGCAGTGTAGTTCATGTAGCTAGCACCAACGGACATTGGGCCAAAAATGAAGTACTCAGCACCCACACCGTACATTAGGTCCAAATCGTCATCGTCTTTGCCGCCTTTCACTTTTTTGTCCCACTGATGGAAACCACCTTTTGCGTACACGTGTAACGGACCGAAGTCGATGCTTGGCTTAAGTGCTGCGTAGTAAGAAGTTAGCTTAGTGTCTTGACCATTTACGTTGAACTCACCGTGTTGTGTTACACCAGCTTCAACACCAATGATAGGTAGAATGCCTGTACCAACGTGAACAGAGTATGATGTGTCCGTCTCACCTTTGTAGTCAGACTGACCTACTGTTGCACCACCGTAAATCCAAGAATCCGCCATTGCCGCAGAAGATGCGCCAAGTAGCGCCACTGCTAATAGAGTTTTTTTCATCATCTACCTTTACTCTTTATTATTCCCACGTCTGCATAACTCAGTCGTTGGTACTACAAATAAAGGGAGGCGAACTATTGCCTCCCAGAACTAAAAAATAATGCTTATTGAGTTACTAGCAATTAGTGTACCAGCAACTTCTTAAGCGATAATTACAAATCTGACACTATTTTACTGGTTGATTAGCAAGCATCAATCGCGTTTTTGACTCGTTTATCAGAAACAGGATAAGGAGTGCCTAATTGTTGAGCAAAGTAACTCACGCGAAGCTCTTCAATCATCCAACGCACTTCTTTTACATTTTCAGGAATGGCCACACCTTTCGGGATCTTGTTCAGCAACTCTTTATAGTCTTGAGTCACAGATTCAATCTTCAGCATATGTAAACGATCTTTGTTTGGATCGATTGGCAACTTCTCCATACGACGCTCTATCGCGCGCATGTAGCGAAGAATATCCGGCAAGCGTTTCCAGCCACATTCCGTTGCAAAGCCTTTGAAGATCAAGCCTTCAATTTGTGCTTTGATATCGGACAGAGCAAACGCCATTGTGAAGTCGATCTTGCCTTTTAGCTTCTTATTGATGCTAAACGCCGTGGTCAGAATAGTCTCAACCTGTTGAGCGATCTCTACAACGGTGTCACCCAATTCAGCACGAACGTGTTCTTTCAACGCTTCGAACTTCTCTGGCTCCCAAACTAAACCACCCTGCTCTTCAATAAGCTTATCGACACCACAGGCAATGCAGTCATCTATCAGATCAAGCACTTTGCCGTATGGATTAAAGTACAGACCCAGCTTCGATTTGTTCGGTAAGTTGGCGTGCAAATATTTAATTGGCGATGGTACGTTCAATAAAATTAAGCGACGCTGACCAGCACGCATTGCCGTTATCTGCTCGTACTCCGTTTCGTAGAGTTTGATTTCAACGCTGTCTTTGGTATCAACAAGCGCCGGATACGCTTTTACATCGTAGCCGCCACGTTTTTGTTGATACACTTTCGGCAATTCGCCAAAACTCCACGTATGCAGACCTTGCTGTTCGATATCGTCATCCGCAACTTTGGAAAGCGTTTCTTGAACTTTGTCTTTCAAACTTTCTTTCAGTTCATGAAGGTCTTTGTTTTCCTTCAGTTTACGATTTCGGTGATCAACCGCACGAAACGTGACTTTCAAGTGCTCAGGTACTTGTTCCAAGTTCCAGTCTTCACGCAACACTTCTACGCCCGTCATGCGTCGCAACTCTTTCTCCAATGAATCTAACAGCGGCGCTTCCATTGGCGTAACGCGCGCTAAGAATGCATCGGCATAGTTCGGCGCAGGCACAAAGTTCTTACGAATTGTCTTTGGCAACGATTTAATCAAGCTAACCACAAGCTCATGGCGTAAACCTGGGATCTGCCAGTCAAAGCCCGCTGGTTCAACTTGGTTTAAAATCGGCAACGGCAAATGCACTGTGACACCGTCACTATCATCGCCTGGTTCAAATTGGTAACTCAATTTGAGCTTCAAACCATTTTGATGCCAGAAGTTCGGGTAATCCAAATCGGTCACATGGCTAGCATCACCCTTGAACAGCATCTCTTTTTCAAAGTTCAGCAGTTCCGGATTTTCTTTAGATGCCTTTTTCCACCACGTATCGAAATGCTTACCAGACACCACTTCGGTGCCAACGCGTTGATCATAGAAATCAAACAGCTCATCATCATCCACCAAGATGTCACGACGACGAGATTTATGCTCAAGCTCTTCCACTTCTTGCAGAAGCTTACGGTTTTGCTTAAAGAACGCGTGTTTGGTTTCCCATTCACCCTCAACCAATGCACTACGAATGAAGATTTCGCGACTTACGGTCGAATCGATACTGCCGTAGTTGACCAAGCGTTTCGATACAATTGGTACGCCGTAAAGCATGACTTTCTCGTGCGCCATCACCGCCGCACGTTTCTTCGACCAATGTGGTTCGCTGTAACTGCGTTTAATAAGGTGTTTAGCTAACGGCTCAATCCATTCTGGTTGAATCTTTGCGATGATACGGCCCCAAAGTTTCGAGGTTTCCACCAACTCGGCTGACATTATCCACTTAGGTTGTTTCTTAAATAGACCCGATGCAGGGAAGATATGGAAACGAGCATTGCGCGCGCCTTGATATTCATTCTTTTCTTGGTCTTTCATACCGATGTGCGACAGCAAACCAACCAAGATCGCACTGTGTACACCATGGTAAGAAGCAGGCTCATCGTTAAGTTTGAATTCCATTTCACGCATCGACTGATGAATTTGGAAGTAAACGTCTTGCCACTCGCGAACGCGCAAGTAGTTCAAATAGTCTTGCTTACACTGTTTGCGGAACTGATTGCTAGACAGGGCTTTTTGCTGCTTTTGGATGTATTCCCACAAATTCACAAATGTCAGGAAGTCCGATTCTTCATGGAAGAAACGACGATGCTTATCGTCTGACGATTGTTGTTTATCTGAAGGACGTTCGCGTGGATCTTGAATCGACAAGGCCGCTGCGATGATCATCACTTCTTTAAGCGCACCATATTTTGGCGCTTCCAATACCATACGCGCCAAGCGCGGATCGATTGGCAAACGCGCTAATTGGCGACCAATGGAAGTCAGGCGTTTTTTCGGGTCTTTTACCTCAGAGTTAATAGCACCAAGCTCTTCCAGCAAACGCACGCCGTCTTGGATGTTACGTTTATCCGGTGCTTCCACAAACGGAAACGCTTGAATATCACCCAAACCAAGTGCCGTCATTTGCAAGATAACCGACGCTAGATTGGTACGCAGGATTTCAGGATCAGTAAACTCTGGGCGTGACTCAAAATCTTCCTCTGAGTACAGACGAATACAGATACCCTCTTCCACACGACCACAACGACCTTTACGCTGGTTCGCACTCGCCTGAGAAACTGGCTCGATTGGAAGACGCTGAACCTTAGTACGGTAACTGTATCGACTGATACGCGCCGTACCCGGGTCGATAACGTACTTAATGCCCGGAACAGTTAGCGAGGTTTCTGCCACGTTGGTTGCCAGTACAATTCGGCGACCAGTGTGAGGTTGGAAAATCTTATTCTGCTCACCTGCCGACAAACGCGCGTAAAGCGGCACAATTTCCGTGCTCTTCAGATTACGTTTGGACAATGCATCTGCGGTATCACGGATTTCACGTTCACCGTTCATGAAAATCAGGATGTCACCTAAACCTTCATCGCACAGTTCATCTACCGCTTCGAAGATGCCTTCAAGCTGGTCACGATCATTGTCGTCATCACCGCTTAGTGGGCGGTAACGTGTTTCTACTGGGTAAGTACGACCCGATACTTCAATGATTGGTGCATTGTTGAAGTGTTTTGAAAAAAGCTCAGGGTCGATGGTTGCCGACGTGATGATCACTTTCAAGTCAGGACGACGTGGTAGCAACTCTTTCAAGTAACCCAAGATGAAATCGATGTTCAGGCTGCGCTCGTGCGCTTCATCGATAATGATGGTGTCGTATTGATTCAAGAAACGGTCATGCTGAATTTCAGCCAACAAGATACCGTCCGTCATCAATTTGATTTGGGTATTTTCAGAGATCTGATCGTTGAATCGAACCTTGTAACCAACAAACTCACCAAGCTTGGTTTCCATCTCTTCGGCAATACGGTTAGCAACCGAACGCGCTGCAAGACGACGAGGCTGAGTATGACCAATCAGACCAAATTTACCGCGACCAAGCTCAGCACAGATTTTTGGTAGCTGAGTGGTTTTACCAGAACCAGTTTCACCCGCGACGATAACCACTTGGTTTTCTTCGATCGCTTTCGCAATATCGTCGCGTTTTTGGCTTACAGGCAGGATTTCTGGGTATTCAATCGTTGGTTTGTAGTTGCTGCGCTGCTCTGCAACCATCATGGATTTGGCGATGTCTAATGCGATTTCGTCGAACACAGCATTACGCGCTGCGTCCTTCTTAATTTTGCTTGCACCAGAAATACGTTTACTCAAGCGGAAACGGTCGCGCATCATGCACTGATTCAGCGCTTTACGCAGAGATGCCGCGCTATTCACTTGAGCCTGAGGTGTTTGAGCTTGTTTCGCTGTCGCTTTTTGCGCACCATTTGACGGTGTCGCTTGCTCTTCAGCTAGATTCTTTTTTGGGGGCTGTGACGAAGTCAAAGCGTTTCCTATTCTTTTCATTACAAAAACTGCGCGGATTGTATCACACAAGATCTGTAACAAGATAACCGAAAGCTCATTCAATTTTTTCGAACATGTTCAGCGAATCGCTAGGCTTTTGAACTCACTTACGTTGCTTATAATGGCTCCCATAGTCGAAAGCACTTATTTAAGGAATAACCATTATGTCTCGTGTACTAGCTCTAAAATCAAGCATCCTTGGCGATTACTCTCAATCAAACAAATTGGTTGAAGACTTCATCAAAAATGTAGACCAAGACAAGCTTACTGTTCGTGATTTGGCTGCAAACCCGCTACCTGTTTTGGACTTCGCCGTTGCGACTGCACTGCGCGCTACGGAAGATCTTTCACAAGAACAGCAAGCGGTGGTCGACTTGTCTGACACCCTTATTGAAGAAGTAAAGGCCGCAGACACTTTGGTTATTGCCGCTCCAATGTACAACTTTACCATCCCGACTCAGCTTAAAAACTGGATTGATTTGATTGCTCGTGCAGGCGTGACATTCAAATACACAGAAAACGGCGTTCAAGGTTTGATTGAAGGTAAAAAGGCGATTGTAATAACGACTCGTGGTGGTATTCATAAAGATTCACCAACTGACAACGTTACGCCATACCTACGCACTGTGCTGGGTTTTGTAGGAATCACTGATGTGGAATTTGTTTACGCAGAAGCGCTAAACATGGGTGAAGATGCGGCTGCAAAAGGCATTTCAGAAGCGCAAAGCCAACTTGCAACAATGGCGTAAGTTAGAATAAACCAGAATACAAAAGGGATCGGTTCGCGCCAATCCCTTTTTGGATCCTGATGCCTTGATCGTATTTATAGGGTCTCTTACATCGTCAAAAACGATTCACTTTCTCCAAGTTGCGTATTGCATCGAGGTAGACTTTTTCTAAAGACCGCTCAGCTTCGCTTATCATATTCTCGATCATCGCATTAAACGCGGCATCGCTACGGATTTCTATATTGTCTCCCGCCTTAACGTCAAGGGAGTTGACGTACAACACCAACCATTCATCGCCCTCCAAGTGCCCTTCTCCGTGAATGGCAAAAAAGCGTTTGGCAAATTCAGCGTTGGTACAATTTATCGCTTCAATTTGAAGATTGAATGAGGAGTCGATACTCATGGTGCTTATGCCATCCGATTCATCAGATGCATCACAAACAGCCTTAACTCTGGCACGATATACGAAATTTCTCGTTGAAAGCAGCATAGTATTATTCATCATCACTCATAATGGGCGATAAATAAGTCAGTTGCAAATCCGACATATGCATCTCGCGATGCGCTAAAACTCGAACTGGAAATAAATAGTATTGTAGTTGCTCCCACCTTTAATTCGTCCAAACTGGGAAGCGCTTTCAAAAATCGCCGAGCGGTGATGCAATGAATAGCCCACCCACATATTGTTCCAGCTCTTTTGGTTGAAGAGATCGCCTACATTGACATCAAACGAGAAATCTAGGTAGTTGAGCAACTTGCTTGGTGTATAACCCTTGTCTTCCATTTCTGTGCCTTCAATATAGGTAATGCTATCAATGTATGACACACCTTCCGCTACACCAAATCGCCAAGTCGTAGGCCAATTAACCGTATAATAAGCCTTAATCGCCATGACGTATTCTGTGCTCGCAGACTGAACACTGGACGACCAGTGATGAACCAACCCTGGCGTTAAATAAATATCAAGAGGAAAACCAAACAGCTCATCCGTTAATGGATGCCCATAAAACAATGAAGTAAGTTGATTGTCGTATGGGTCTTTTTCTCTCTCAAAGCTAAATATTTCACCGATGTTCGAAGGCGTCGCCCAACCATGCGCAATACGTAGATATGCTTTATTGCTCAGTGTCGGTTTCGGAGCTTTGCTTTTATCGTTGAAAAAGCCAAAACCGACAAACACTTCTCCCTGATATCGATCTTCTACAAGCTGACTGTTGTAGGCGTTATCATCTAAGCGAGTAACACTCGTCTCACCCAATAAATACAAATTTGAAGTTACATGGTAACGCGCTTTAATACCAAGATTGGTGTCAAGCCCAGCTCCAATTCTCTCGCCAGTAATATCCTTAAAGGAATAATATTCACTATTGAAATCAGCGTCTTTGTATCGAATCGTAATCGATGGCTCTAATTCCCAATCACCAAATACATAATTGGCAGCAAGGCGGTAATTAGAGTGAAACTGGAGTTCGTCGTCCGTCATCAACTCTACTTCTGCGCGCCAAGTGTCGTTAATGCTATAACGCACTTGCCCACCGAAATCGACTCTGTCCCCTTCATTAGCATTTTGTAGCGACATGGGAATATCGACAAATCTCAATCGCATGAGTGCGCTCGCGCGCCAGTCGGAATCACTCTCGTTATGCAAAAAAGCGCCACCTTCAATGCCATTGATATACACATGTTCGTTTTCAAAGAACATCATTGGTACAAATGTACTCACCGTAGAGTCATTATCGGCGGTATAAAACGGAATCGATGCTGTGCGATACATCGCAGCAATCCCCCACGTTTGTTCTTCTGCACCATGCGCAGAAGAAACTGCCGCAGCTAAAGGTAAAGCGAGTGTTGTTAGAATTAATCTCTTCATGAGTTCGAAAAATGTTGGTTGAGAAGCAGGCAAACATCAATGATTTGCCATTAAAAGCTTATGTTCTGCTGATGATAGCCGTTACAATGGAAAATGTTGTCATCCTCGTGACAGTTTGAGTCCCAAGATCATATTAATATTGCACGACTAGGTGAGCTTGTTTGCGAATATTTTACCATTACAACAAGCGCTTAAACTCTAGCTTAGTTCTAAATCAAACATAATGAAGTAAAAAGTGAAAGCATCAGAACTCATCTCTACCTTGAATCATTTACCCGCAGACACAGACATTGTGATGGGAGAAGCATGGCTGCCAGAGAGGTTGATAGGGACTCAACTCGATGGTGACATGTTGTTTTTGCACTTTGATAATGCACCAGAAGATGGTCAAGGTGACGAAGAAGGGCGTGGCTTCGTCGAACACGAAATCGACCTAATTAGAACTCGGCTTCAGCAAATTTTGGATGAAGACAGTGATAACGCGTCAAAAGCCGATGCGATGCTTGGTTTGTTCCTTATGGGACATGAACTTAGTAGCTCGCAAGTTATCGAAATATTAGAAGAAGAAGCTGACACATAAGGAGCCGTTTTGCCAGCATTGATGAACACGACTGAAATTTCTTCACTTCCTCTTGTCGTTGCAGGTCCGATCCTACGTAAAGTGACCGCAACTGAAATCAATATTTGGCTAGTCACCACCCAACGCTTGGAGGGTATGGTGCAAATTACGGATGAAAATGCCTCCATCCTTTATCAAGCCCCTTTAAGTGAACAAAAAGAACAGCTTCAAATCGGCCTCAATGCGTGGTGTTGCTTACTTAAATTAGAAGGCGAGTTTCCAACCCATCAAGCGTTACGCTATCAAATAAAAACGCAATATGGCTTAGTGACGGAACTGCTCCCTCACCTGACTTATGAGCGAGATAATACGCCAAACTTGGGTATTGAGTTCCTCGTTAGTGAAAAAGCGGATTATCTCTTACATGGCTCTTGCCGTAATCCCCATCAGTTCAGTGATGATACATTGGTCGCTGCGGATCATAAAATCGCGTCTCAATCCATTGAAGAGAGACCAGATATGCTCATCATGAGTGGTGATCAAATCTATGCAGACCATGTTGCAGGCCCCACTCTCGATGCCATTGAGCAAGTCATAGCTTTATTGGGTTTGCCAGGCGAAGAATTCGATCAAGCTCCGATAAAAAATACCAATGACCTCTACCAACACCCTGCTTGCTATTATGGTCGAGATAAATTGTTGCCTCATTATGTGAGTGATGACAGTTTACTAAGTAAGTTTTTTCCACACCGAGGGACACCAATATTCAGCGCCAAAGAGTGTGAGAATCACCTAATAAGCTTTGCTGAGTGCTTTGCAATGTACTTATTGGTTTGGTCTCCGACCTTGTGGAAGTTTGTTCGAACGGATCGTTTATTAGAAAACGAATTTACTGTCGGCGGAGAAGTTCTTGAACCGAAATGGCAGCAGCAATGGCGCGAAGAAAAAAAACAAATTGATAAATTCGTCGCAGGTCTGGACAAGGTTCAACGCTTACTCGCTCACATTCCAGCCTATATGATCTTTGATGATCACGATGTCACCGACGATTGGAATCTCACCATAGGCTGGGAACAAGCCGCATACAGCAACACGTTTGCAAAACGCATTATCGGTAATAGCTTGATTGCTTACTGGCTTTGCCAAGGTTGGGGAAATGCGCCAGAAAAATTCAATGATGAATTTATGAGCCTCGCTCAACGCTTTATCGATGAGCGAACCTCGCAAACCCAAGATGCATTTATTCAATATTTGTATCGCTTTGAGAATTGGCACTACACCATTCCTACGACACCAAAAGTTGTCGTGCTAGATACACGAACCAGACGCTGGCGTTCTGAGTCTAAAATGAACAAACCTTCTGGCTTAATGGACTGGGAAGCGATGATTGAGTTCCATCAGGAGCTCGTGCATCAAGACAAGGTTGTTATTGTTTCTGCCGCGCCAATGTTTGGTGTGAAATTTATCGAAGCACTACAACGTGTGGTGACCATGCTTGGTAAACCATTGATGGTTGATGCTGAAAACTGGATGGCTCACCCCGGAAGTGCGAATACTCTTATTAGTATTTTCACACACACAAAGACACCAACTAACTTTGTTATTCTCTCTGGCGACGTGCACTACTCTTTTGCATACGATATTAAGCTCCGCTATCGAAAAAACAGTCCGAATATCTATCAAATCACCTGTAGTGGAATTAAAAATCAGTTCCCTACACAACTGCTCAATATTTGTGATGGCCTAGATAGACTGCTATACAGCCCTCGCTCACCTTTAAACTGGTTCACAAAACGTAAACGGCTCAAGATTTACAAACGCGCACCAAGTACACACAACTTTTATCGCTTGGTTAACCATAGTGCCATTGGTGAGCTACGCCTTGATGATGAAGGCAAACCAAGTCAAATTAGTATTCTGACGAGTGATGGTGACGAAGTTCATTTTCCACCCACACGTGCTGAAAGCTGAGTATCAATCCCCAAATGACTTGCCCTTTGTAAGAGGCAAGTCACCGTGAACTAACTCAGGCGTTTAGGTTTTTTGGGGAGAAAGTGGCCGTGCTTAAATGTCAACGGCGTGCTAAATTTGGTATCGCACCTTGAGATCTTCCGTATTTATTACCATGTTAACCAAATAAACAATAGCTCGGTGTTCATTATGTTTAATTCTCTCACATCATTATTTAAACAACTCATTGATGGCTCTGATTTAAGCCAAACCAACACACTTTCCCCTAACATGGCTATCGCGTGTTTGCTTTGTGAAGTTTCTGGCGCAGACCATAGTGTCGATGATAGAGAACAAGAAACAAAGCGCTCTTTATTGATGAAACTGCTTTCGTTAAATGAAGAAGAATCAAATACTTTGTTAGAGCAAGCGCAACAGAAAATAAAAGATTCCGCTTCGCTGTACGACTTTACCTCTCAACTAAGAGAACTGACTCAAGAAACTCGTTACAACTTAATCAAAAGCATGTGGGAAGTCGCTTACGCAGACGGCGAAATTGACCCGCTAGAAGACGCGGTGATCCGTAAAACAGCAGAGCTACTCTATGTTGATCACAGCGAGTTCATTCGAGCGAAGTTACAGTCTCAGTAAAGTGACGAGATGAGTATATAAGTCGCTGGCTAACTCTAAGCTACCCCTAGAATGACAACAGATATCGCTTCTGTAGCCATAAAAAAACGCGCACTCTGTGCGTTTTTCAATAAGCCAACGACATTGTTATTAAAATACTGGTCAAGGTATGTGTTTAGCTCTTTCCACACTAAACAGACTGCATGACAAAACAACAATGGTTGGATGATTATTTAATTACAAGCTAGCTAGGTTCGAATAACTAAAACATGGTCAAAGCAAGCTTAGCTAAGTTGTATGCATCTACATAGCCAGAGTGTTGACGCCCTTCCCAGTCTATTCCTTTTGCTTCTTGAGCGGCTCGATGGCCTATACGTTTATCTTTAAGACGATTTTGAATACGGTAGAGTGTCGCTAAGTTGATGAACTCTGTGAACGGTGCTTCAATACCTTTGTGCTTACACTCTTCTAGAAGAATGAGGTCATCTCGCCCCCAAGATGCAAAGATTTTGTTGCGACCACCGAAGTTCTTAACCATGGATTTAAGCACTTCTTCTAGTGGGCGTCCTTGTTTTTCAATCTTACGTGGTGTGATGCCCGTTAACTCAGCGCAAAACAGAGACACTTCATCGTGTTCTGGTTTCACGTAGTATTGAGCACGCTTGACTATCTCACCTTTAGACAAATCTATTTCAGCTAACCCCACTTCGATAATTTCACCCGTGCTGCCGACGCCATTTTCGTTCCAGCAACACATTTCTAAATCGAAGCATACAATACGGTTATGGTTCATAGTTTGCCTTGGTTCCTAACATAAAAATTTAAAGCGTGCGATTCTATCGTAACACGGCGTAAAACTCGAATTTGTGCGCCCATTTAATCGCCGATCGACACATTATTACGGCCGTTTTTTTTACTCAAATAGAGTTGACTGTCCATTTTGTGATACAAGCTCTCAGGATCTTCTTCTTTATGGATAACCGCACCGATACTCAACGTACAGATGATTGACGCATCACCATAATCAAAAGCCGTACTTGCCACAACACTCCGTAACTTTTCTAGGTAAGCTTCTAGCACCGCTCTATCAATGACTTTAGAAATAATACAAAACTCGTCACCACCAGCGCGGTAAAACTTATCTCCCGGTTTTAAATTAGCACTGACCAGCTTAGTGACATGTTGCAACGCTTCATCTCCACCTAAATGGCCGTGTTTGTCATTAATCACTTTGAAGTGGTCGATATCAAAACCAACCAAGGCGAAGTTAACACCTTTGTTTATCTGATTAAGCAAGTGATCGTTGAATGCTCGGCGATTCAGTAGTTGAGTTAGAGGGTCTCGCTCTGCCATTCTTTTTAATTCAACGGTTTTGAGCTCCAACATGACCGCTAAGCGCTCTTTTTCTCGAGACTGTAAATTTACAATCCAACTGATCAAAAAGGCGATTACCAATCCGGCTAGCGTCGTGCCCGCTAAAATAGAACGCTCCCAAGCTGAGACTGCGTCAGAAAGTTTAAAGTCAATACGCCATTCACGGTTAGGCAGTTGAATGGTTCGGCTTATAACGGTTCCTCGAATGTTATCCCAGCTAGCACTTTGAAAGAGAACAGGGTCATCTGCTGCGTCGAATCCCAAGTCTTCTACGCGCACCGACATATCGAGCTCCGTCGCGGTTTTCGTAATCAAATCCTCAAAGTAAACCGTACTTCGAATAACACCGGTCACTACTCCTAATAAATATTTGTTCTCGAAGTCGAACACTGGATGGAACACCAGCAACCCAGTCTTAGGTATGGACTTGTCATAACCATCTTGCAGTAAGCGAACTTTATCCGAGACATTCGCTCGCCCATTTTCGGAAATGTCATCCAAGATTAAATCGAAGCGTTTGCGCGAAAAATAGAAACCCAATAGAGAAAGGTTTTCCGGTGTTCTTGGGTAGATATCCGACGCGATGAAAATTGGCTCATTGTGTTCAAAAATGTACCCGTAGGTTTTGGGACCATCTTTAGGAACGGTAAACGGTTGGAAGTTTGGAAATTTTTGACGGGTCTTTAAAATATGTTCATCAAGATCTTCGAATTCGACCTTTTGCATCCATTGAAGTCCAATGAGACTTCGCGAGCTGTTAATCACTTGTTCCGCATACATCGGAAACGATGGCCAATAGCTTCGCTCAATCGAATGGAAAAAGTTTGCGCCCGCACCAATGAACTTTAGATCATTCTCGACGTTTGCTTTAAGTGATTCTGCTTGTCGGTCGGCTAAAGTATCAAACGTAGTCTGTGTATACCGTTGCTGCATTGTATAAGCAGCACCAACTACACCAGCAGTGACACATAAAGTCGCCAAAAAAGCTAAAATAGAGTCTGAATGTCGTTTTATAAAGCTCTTATGAGCGGTGCTTTGTGTCATATCGTAATTTTTGATACTTCCGTAAGTTAAACTTCGGGATCTATTGAAATACTGCGTTAGCAATGCACAAACATCAAGCAACAACCTATATTGGGGAGTCTGATCGTCGATTTTTCACGCTGTTCGTACGGTATAGTCACGAATTATTACAGCCTTAAGCCTTGAATATGCTACCATCCGTCATCATTTTAATGTCTAAACTTGGTGCAAGATCGCAAAGACGATCGTTTTAGTGAACAAATATGAGCCAATACTGAGCACCAATAAATCAATAGAAAGAGAAAAAACGTCATGAACATTGATTTGAACCTAATTCCTCAAACGTTCGATATGCTTCACGCTGGCCTAACCGCATCGAGCGTTTTGCTTCTTCTAGTTGCAGTGTCGCGCAAATCAAAAGTGGTCGAGAAAGTGGTAGAAAAACCAGTCGAGAAAATCGTCGAGGTTGAGAAACCAGTTGAGAAGATCGTTGAAGTAGAAAAAGTAGTGGAAGTAGAGAAAGTCGTTGAAAAAGTGGTGGAAGTTGAATCAAAACTTGCAACCGCGTCAACGGACTCTGCAATGCAGCTGCTTTCTATCATGCAACAAGAAGCTCGCCTGATTGACTTCCTAAAAGAAGACCTAACGTCATTCTCTGATGAAGAAGTAGGCGCAGCCGCTCGCGTAATCCACACTGGCGGTCAGAAAGTACTGAACGACTACGTGACGCTAGCGCATGTTCGTAACGAAGACGAAGAAACTCGCATTACGGTTGAAGAAGGCTTCAACCCACAAGAAATCCGCCTAACTGGCAACGTAACAGGCAGCGCGCCATTCAACGGCACGCTAGTTCACAAAGGCTGGAAAGCAACATCAATGACGTTGCCTAAACTTGCAGAGAACTACGATGCTTCTGTGATCGCTCCAGCTGAGGTTGAGCTGTAATGGAACACATGAACCAAGAAAACCATTCTCAAGAAGCGTCTGTTGAAACTCAACAGACACCTAAATTCAGTGTTGGTATCGACTTAGGTACAACACACTGTGTCATGTCTTTTGTTGATACACACAACGAAGACGCTCGCGTTGAAGTGATGCCAATCCCGCAGTTGACTGCACCGGGTACGGTAGAGACTCGCAACCAATTAGGCTCTTTCCTTTACCAGCCGCACGAGCACGAAATGAACCCGCAATCACGCGTTCTTCCGTGGTCGAGCGAGCCAAAAGCTCTAGTTGGTGCAATTGCACGTAACCTAGGTTCAAAAACACCGATTCGCCTTGTTGCAAGTGCGAAATCTTGGCTTTGCCACGCTGGTGTAAACCGTCGTGATGCATTCCTACCAGCGGGTAGCCCAGAAGAAGTGGAAAAAGTATCCCCTCTTCGTGCGACAGAGCTTTACCTAGAGCATCTAAAAGACGCTTGGAATCACACCAATCCAAATCACAATCTTGCCGATCAAGACGTGACTATTACGGTTCCTGCTTCTTTTGATCCTGCTGCTCGCGATCTAACTGCAGAAGCTGCACGCAACGTTGGTTTTGTGCACCTAACGCTTCTAGAAGAGCCACAAGCTGCGCTTTACAACTGGATTGATAACAGCAACGACAAATGGCGCGACGAAGTTGAAGTTGGCGACATCGTACTTGTGGTCGATATCGGTGGTGGTACAACCGACCTTTCTTTGGTTGAAGTAACTGAAGACGACGGCAACCTAACTCTGAACCGTATCGCGGTAGGTGAACACATCCTACTTGGCGGTGACAACATGGATCTTGCACTTGCGTACCGCTTGAAGATGAAGCTAGCGCAAGAAGGCAAAGAGCTACAACCATGGCAAGTTCAGGCAATGACACACGCATGTCGTGACGCGAAAGAAGCGCTCTTGAACGACAGCGAACTTCAGTCAGTGCCAATCGTGGTACCAAGCCGCGGTTCTAAGCTGCTTGGCGCAACGCTGAAAACAGAACTGACTCAAGAAGAAGTACAACAAACACTGGTTGACGGCTTCTTCCCTCAAGTTACGATTACGGACCACCCTGTTCAACGTAACCGTGGTGCACTAACGCAAATGGGTCTGCCTTACGCACAAGATGCGGGTATTACTCGTCACATTGCAGCGTTCTTGTCTAAGCAAGCCAATGCTCTTTCTGCTTCAGGAAATGGCGCAGAAGCAGCAGCTCAAGATTTCAACCCATTCGCTAACATGCCTGGTATGCCAGGTGCGGATGCAGCGCAATCGGCTGACTTCATCAAGCCAACGGCAATCCTATTCAACGGTGGTGTTCTGAAATCGAAGCTTCTAGCAACTCGTCTAGAAGACACGATCAACGAATGGTTAATTGAAGCAGATGCTGAAATGGCAAAACGCCTAACAGGTGTGGATCTAGACCTTGCGGTTGCTAGCGGTGCGGCTTACTACGGCTCTGTGCGTCGTGGACAAGGCGTTCGTATCCGTGGTGGTATTGCTTCAGCGTACTACGTGGGTATCGAAAGTGCGATGCCAGCGATTCCGGGCATGGCGCCTCCAATGGAAGCACTTTGTGTTGCACCATTTGGTATGGAAGAAGGTTCCAGCGTTGACGTACCAAGCCAAGAGTTTGGTTTGATCATCGGTCAGCCGGTTAACTTCCAATTCTTCGGCTCAACGGTTCGTCGTGATGACCTAGCAGGTACTCACCTAGACTACTGGGCACCAGAAGAGCTCGAAGAGCTACCAGAAATTCAAGTAACGCTGCCTGTATCTGAAGGTCGTCGTGAAGGTGAAGTGGTTCCTGTAACCCTATCCTCTCGCGTCACAGAACTTGGTACGCTTTACTTAGAAGCCATTGCCGCTGATAACGGTCAAAAATGGCATGTTGAGTTCGATGTGCGCGAAGACGCGAAAAGCAACTCAAACGAAGAAGAATAAATAGAAATCAAACGGCATCCAATCGGGTGCCGTTTTTAAATACACGAAGGTTTGTATGGCATCTCCTCGTTTTCTTGTTGGTATTGACCTTGGCACCACAAACACTGTGGTGGCGTATTGTGAAATCACCGACAACCTTGAACAATCCGAAGTATCCCTATTCGACATCGACCAATTGATTGGTCCGGGTGAAGTGGTTCGTAAACCATTGCTGCCCTCTTTCCGCTATCACCCTGCAGTTGGTCAAATCTCCCCTTCTGACCTAACACTTCCTTGGGAAAACGAACCTGTATCTGGCGACATTAGTAATGTGATCGTGGGTGAATGGGCTCGTGAATTAGGCGCAAAGGTGGAAGGACGTCAGGTATCCAGTGCAAAAAGCTGGCTATCGCACCAAGCAGTGGATCGTAGCTCAGACATTCTTCCTTGGGCTGGTGCGCAAGACGTAGATAAAGTTTCTCCCGTCATTGCCAGCGCAAGCTACCTCAACCATATTCGTCAAGCATGGAACTACCGTCATCCTAGCAATAAGTTAGAAGACCAAGATGTGGTTGTGACCGTTCCAGCTTCGTTCGATGAAACCGCTCGTAAGCTCACGCTTGAAGCCGCACAGCTGGCAGGTTTAAAGAAAATCGTACTGCTCGAAGAGCCACAAGCCGTATGTTACGACTGGTACGCACGCCACCAGCAAACCGCAGCTGATGAACTTAAAGAATTACCGCTGATTCTGGTTTGTGATGTGGGCGGTGGTACTACCGACTTGAGCTTGATTGAAGCAAGTTTCTCTTCTCAAGATGAACTAGCCCTTGATCGTATTGGTGTTGGCGAGCACTTGATGCTTGGTGGTGATAACCTCGACTTAGCATTAGCGCACCTTGCAGAGAGCCGCTTCAACCAAAGTAAGAAGCTCACTGCAGCAAGCCTGACTAAGCTGATTCAGCAAACTCGCAAGGCGAAAGAAAACCTACTTTCAGCGAGTGCACCTGAAGAAGTAAAAATCACCATGCTGGGCAGCGGCTCGAAACTTCTTGGCGGAACAAAGAGTATTGGGCTGAGCAAACAAGAAGTGCACCAAATCGCTTTGGATGGCTTCTTCCCGATTTCTGATTTCAGTGAAGTACCAGACAAACGCCGCAGCGCCGTTGTCGAGTTTGGTCTTCCATACGTTGCTGACCCAGCAGTGAGCAAACACGTTGCCGAGTTCTTAACTCAGCACCAACAAGTTGCTCGTGCCGCTCTTGGCATTGAAGACGATAAACAAAATGCCATTCCAGTCGGTTTGCTACTCAACGGTGGTGTGTTCAATAGTGAACTTGTGACTGAGCGTGTCACTACCCTACTGTCCGATTGGCGCGGCGCTCCGGTTACGGTATTAGATAACCCACATCCAGATTGGTCTGTTGCACTAGGTGCTGTTGCGTTTGGTAAAGCACGTCGTGGGGCACAGCTAAAAATTGGTGGTGGTGCAGCGCGTTCTTACTTCTTGCACCTTCAAGAGAAGAACAAGATGGGCAAAGCGCTCTGTTTGCTTGCAAAAGGTACAGAAGAAGGTCACGAGATCCGCTTAAGTGGTCGTCGTTTCTCGCTTACTCTAGGTGAACCTGTTCGCTTTAACCTGCTGACTTCTACCCACGACACCTTAACCAATAACACCGCTATTCAAAACGGCGTCATGGTTGACGTTGACCCCGACTTGTTTGCTCCTTTGCCGCCTTATATCACCACCCTTGAAGGTGAAGGTGCCGAACTGCAAGCCAACCAGAAAGAGCGTGTAGAAGTACAACTAGCATGTCAGTTGACTGAAGTCGGTACGCTAAAGATGGAATGTGTCAGCGCAGAAGATGACAGTAAACGTTGGGAGCTGGAGTTCGAAGTTCGTAACAAGCAAACTGATGACAGCGAGCAAGTTAGACTTCACCCTAAACTGAACGAATGTAAGGAGCTAATCGCTCGCCTTTACAGCGGTAACAAGAAAAGCGCAGAAAGCAAAGAGATCAAAACCTTAGCCAAAGATCTTGAGAAGAAACTGGGCAAACGTGACGAGTGGGATTTCACTACCCTACGTCAACTTTTTGATACCTTTGCACAAGGTCGTAAGCGTCGCCGTCGTTCTGAACAACACGAGAAAAACTGGCTTCGTTTGGCTGGCTTTGCACTGCGTCCAGGCTTTGGCGATCCAACCGACTCATGGCGCATTGAACAAGTTTGGGGTCTCTACCAGCAAAACATTCAGTTTAAGAACCATCAAGGTTGGACCGACTGGTGGGTATTCTGGCGTCGTATCGCAGGTGGCTTGAGCCAAGAGCAGCAAGAGACTATCTTGGCGGACATCGCGAAATATCTGCACCCTGGCGCGATGAAAAACCCGCAATCAGCCAAAGCGGCACAAGATATGGGTTACGAGTCGATGGTACGTTTGTCAGCCTCTCTGGAGCATCTAGAAGTCGAAGACAAAGTTCTATTGGCAACGTGGTTCTTGAGCAAAGCCATCAACCATAACCAGTTCGAGCAAGCACACTGGTGGGCAATGGGGCGCTTGGCATCACGTACGCCTTTGTATGGCAGTCAGCATAACGTCGTTCCTCGTGAACAAGCGGAACAGTGGTTGCCTAAGCTGTTAGAGCAGAACTGGCAGAAAGAGCCAATGATCGCTTTCGCAGCCGTAATGATTTGTCGTAAGACGGGCGACCGCCTATTCGATATCTCAGACGACTACCGTGAGCAAGTGCTGGCTAAGTTGAAGCAAAGCAAGGTGCCTGAATCTTGGATATCACTGGTTGAAGAAGTCAAAGAGTTATCTGAGAGCGAATCGAAGCGTATCTTCGGTGATGCACTACCAAGCGGTCTGACGCTGGTAAATAACTAAGCTCCCAAACTTATAAACGCAACAAAGCCCTTCTCGTGAAGGGCTTTGTTTTATATGATTCTAATAGCTGACGAAAGACGACTCGTTAGTTCATTTCCGTATTGATCACCACATCACGCGTTTCATTATCCATATCACTGATGCCGACCACTGAGATTTCACGGTCAGATAAATTCTCAATCATGCTGTCTTCTAACCCACCGTCCGTCATCCACGCATAGAATTTTTCCGCAATACGATCCGAACCTTCTCCGACAAACGTTAATGTGACCTTCTTCATTTGTGACACTCCATCAATTTACGATTCAGCCACTTAAGCGTAGTATGTTTCGCAAATATCGACATAAACTAGGACTAACTTCTTTTATGAGTATCGAAAAATTTGACGCGATTTATCAGCGCGCTGCCGAGCGTAAAGGTGGTGAAGATCAACTTGAAGCGCTTTTGTCTCATCCACTAAGCAAAGAAGAGCTGGCAGCGATTCCCGACGACCGTTGGCTGGCCGCTTTTTCGATGAAAGTATTCCAAAGTGGGATTTCGTGGAGCGTGGTTCGCAACAAGTGGCCAAACTTCGAAGAAGTGTTCTTCGGATTTAAGATTGAGCCGCTGTTGATGCTGTCAGACGAGCAATGGGAAACCAAAGCAACAGATAAACGCATCATTCGCCACCTCACTAAAGTCATGTCGATTCCAGCCAACGCTCGTATGATCCACGAAGCAAAAATCGAATATGGCTCGTTTGGCAAAATGGTTGCCGATTGGCCGCAAGAGAAAATCACCGACCTGTGGGCGTATTTGAAGAAACGCGGTAATCGCCTAGGCGGAAATACAGGCCCTTACACTCTGCGTCAAATGGGCGTAGACACCTTCATCTTGTCTAGCGACGTTGAAGCTTACCTGCGTAATTGCAAGATCATTGAAGGTGGCAAAGACACTAAAAAGTCGCTCGATGCCACCAACAAAGCGTTTGTTCAATGGCAGCAAGAAAGTGGCAGAAGCCTGTCTGAGATCAGCCAAATCATTGCGTTCAGCACCGGTGATAATCGCATTTAATCCAGACTGAACCCAAAATACAAACGGCGCACTGATCATTGGATTTAGTGCGCCGTTTTTATGTTCATTGGTTAATGTACACACTTACTTGGAAGCCAGTGATTCCCACTCCGTCAGTAGCTGCATAATACGGTGAGAATCGTCCCATGTTGCACAAGGGTTTTCTAGCGAGGTACGCCCCTCTTCAACCGCTTGGCGAATATTGCGCACTTGATAGAAGAAAGCATCCCCTGCCGCGGGAACAGACACTTCACGCTTCGACGTCTCGTAAATTTCCACACTAAACTGGTTATCTTGCGTTGGTAGCCATGGGTTTGAATCTAATGTGATACAGCCTTTGCTACCCAGAATAGTGAATTGGTGTTTCAATCCGTGATCTTCGGCAGTGTGTACGCTCGCCGTTTGTTGCTCACCGAATTGCATCATCAAACTCGATTCACAGATATTCCCATCGTTACCTCGTCGACCGATCGCCGTCATTGAACGATTCTCAAAGGTTTGTTCACCCAACATGGTTTTCACCACCAAATGCACCAATGACATTGGGTAACAACCTAAGTTATACAAAGCACCTTTACTGTCTGGATTCACAAACTGCGCAATCGATGCAATGTAAGAAGTATGCATCGAGCGAAGTTCACCAATCTCTCCCGATTTAAGCACCGAAACCAACTCGCTGATCAACGGGTGATGTAAATACATTAAGCCTTCAGCAAAGAATACCTTGTGCTTTTCGACTGCTTTTAGTGCCAACTCGGTTTTTTCAATATCTACCGAGAGTGACTTTTCACACAGGATCGCTTTCCCCTGCTCTGCCGCTTTAACGATAAAGTCATGATGAAGGTGATTTGGCAATGCGATGTAAATAATGTCGACTTGCTCATCGGCAATCAACGCATCGTAATCGTTGAACGTATTCTCGATGCCATATTGCTCAGCGAATGTCTTTAAGTTCTGCTCCGAACGCCCAGCAACCGCGTACAGTTCACTCTTGTCATCGCCTTGGATTGCCTCAGCCATGACACCTGAGATAAAGCTTGTGCCTAAAATACCCCATTTCATGTTCACGTCTCCTATTGAGCTTGGGTTTCGAATGCTTGAACTAACTCCGCCATTTCAGCCGCAATAAACGCTTGTGTATGCGGCATAGCAAAATGCGCTTCAATCGCGGCGCGGTTTTCATATCGCTCCCAAAGAATCACACGTTGTGGATCTTTAGAATCGTAGGTCGCATTCGCTTGCAAGCACCCCGCTTCGCTTTGCATATCAAGGCAAAATTGTTCAATGGCTTCAACCACTTGTTGTCTTGGCTTATCGGCATTCATTTTCAGTTCGGCGGTAACAAAAATCGTCTCGCTCATGATGGCTCTCTTTCTCCATTCTTAATCATACGCCCACTGTAATTAACCTCATTTGATTGATAAACTCTGCTTTAGTTATTTCTTTATCAACTCTGGGTGTGCAATGGATAAATTAACAAGCATGAAAGTTTTCGCTTACGTGGTCGAACACGGCAGCTTTCGTAATGCAGCACACCACTTTGATATTTCACCGACCATGGTTGGCAAGCACGTGAGCTTTCTTGAGCAAAGCTTAGGTACACAGCTGATTCATCGCACCACGCGCAAACAGTCCCTGACCGAAGCCGGTAGACTCTACTACCAAGAGTGCCACCGCATTATTGAAGACATCACCAACGCAGAAAACCTGATCCAGACGCTGATCAACCGTCCAACCGGAACAGTAAAAGTTAACTGCCCTGTCACGTATGGCAAAAAGGTCATTGCTCCTATCGTGGCTGACTTCTTAGCTGAATTTCCCGATTTGAACGTTGAGCTGATGTTGGATAACAATTTGATTGACCCATATCGAAGCGAAGCTGACGTGATTATTCGAATCGGTGAATTGGTCGATTCGTCGTTAGTCGCGAGAAAATTGGGTGAATACCACATGACTTACTGCGCCTCACCCTCTTACCTTGAGCAACATGCCCCTATCCAATCGCTTGATGACCTTGAACATCATCATTGTTTGGGGTTTCAGTATCACCAAGGAGAAAGCCAACAAGTGGTGAACATGCCATCTAATACCTTTGGAAACAGCAACACCCGATTAACGTCTAATAATGGCGATGTACTTAAGTTTGCCGCGTTAAAAGGCTCTGGTCTTCTTCTGCAACCAAAAATCTTAGTTGAACAGGAAATCCAATCTGGTGCCTTGGTAGAAATTCTCCAGCAACATGCTCCCAAGCCAAAATCGATCCACCTGCTTTACCGTTCAAAACAGCTTTCCCTTAAAAACCGTACCTTGGTCGATTTTATTCTTTCTCATGTGAATCCATAACGTCACCCCATAAATCGGCGACAATTTAACCATTTAATTAACTTTTATTGTCGATATGACAAATATTATTGCTTGTTAATTGTCTTTATTTTTCATGTTGTTAGTCAGAGACACCCATTAACTAGGCATAATTTATTGATTCACACCAATTGCATTGCTCTGACAAAGTGACTAGGATTGCCGCCTTTCCTGAGTGAACTATCAAAAAATATCGAGAAATTTAATCTAATTTCTCTTCCTGTTCGTGTGCAATCACAACATTTACACTCATTTCAAATTGCATAAGCACATTCCTTTGCTTATGAAAACGACATTGATTTCTCAACGCTTTTAGTCACGTATGTGGCTTTTTGGCTTGAGAGAGATTTTTATTCAAGGTAGGTCACAAGGACGCTACCCCTTGACTGCATTTACTGGAGGATAAGATGCCTAAAGGTCTAATGCTGACTGACTTAGCCATCGCTGGCTTACTATTGATTTTGGCAAAAGTCATTCGCGTTCACGCGCCATTACTACAGCGTATGTACATTCCATCGGCGGTTCTCGCAGGATTATTCGGTCTAATTTTTGGACCAGCCCTGTTAGACGTACTGCCTTGGACCGATACGTTTACCGCTAACGCAAGCCTATTAACTGCTGCACTTTTTTCTGCGTTAGGTCTGGCAACGGATGTTCCATCACCTAAAACCGTCGCACAGCGCGCTGGCTCATTGTGGGCATTCAACCAAATCGCTTCTGTTTCACAGTGGTTATTTGCAGCAATGTTTGGTCTCGCGATCACTACCTTCTTCTGGCCAGAGATTAATCCAGCCTTTGGCGTAACAATGTCTGCAGGCTTTATGGGCGGTCACGGTTCAGCTTCTGTTGTTGGCGAAATATTCACGGGGCTTGGTTGGGAAGATGGCTTTACACTAGGTTTAACCTTCGCAACCGTGGGTATCTTCATTTCGATTTCTGTCGGCATGCTCATGCTGCAATTCGCATTGAAGATGGGTTGGATTCGTAGCTTTACGACATTCGACAGCATGGACGAACACGAACGCAAAGGCCTTGTTAAACCTGATGATCAAGAACCGGTAATGAAAGACACTATGTCTTCCCTGTCGGTTGATTCTTTTGCGATTCACGCCGCATTGGTGGTTGTAGTAACGGCGTTCTCCTATGTTGCTGCTAACTATTTATCTTCGTTCCACGATAAGGTGCAGATCCCAACGTTTGTAACCGGGTTCCTTGGCGGTATGTTGGTTCGAATTATCGCAAAGCAGACCAAAGCGTCACGTTACCTTTGTGATGGCGCGTTCAAACATGCAGCGGGCGTCAGCACCGACTATTTGATTATCTTCGGTATCTCTGCAATCAAGATTACCGTCTTGGCCCAATACTTAATGCCTATGGTAGTACTAGCTCTTGGCGGCGTATGTTTCACACTTTGGTTAATCTTTTGGGTGGCTCCACGCATCATGGGAGACGATTGGTTTGAAAAAGGCATCTTCTCTTGGGGTTGGCTGACGGGTACGGTTGCAATGGGTATTGCCCTACTGCGTATTGTCGATCCAAAGATGCGTAGCAAGGTACTTGATGATTACGCCATCGCTTATGTCCCAGGCTCAATCACTGACATCTTCATCATCTCTTTGATGCCAATTGCAATGTACAACGGCATGCACTGGCAAGCTCTTGGTGTAGGATTAGGTTACATCGCAATTGTCTTATTTATTTGGCGATTCATTTTTAAACGTAACAGCAGTGCTCTGACACACGAATCATAGTCGCTTTACTCGGGAGGATTTTGTCCTCTCGAGTTCATTCCTTGGTTTTTCTCAAAATCACTCCCTACCTCAAAAATAAGCAACTTGTTTTATATTTGAGATTTGCAATCCCGATCTCTTACTATCATTCTTTTTTAATACTTGACCTGAAAGTTTCTATATCAGAATAGCCGCCTATTCGTTTCTAAAACATGGAGAAAGGCTGTGCGTCGCTCTCAAGGATTTACTCTTATTGAACTCATTGTGTGCATCATCATTCTTGGTATTGTAAGCGTCGTTGCATTTCCTAAATTTCTTGGCTTACAAAAAGATGCCAGGGTGTCGGTTCTATATGGAGCCAGAGAAGCACTCATGACAGCCAACAACTTTGTCTACACCAAAGCAGTGATTCAATCTCAAGAGACAGTAGATGGCGGCATACAATATAACATTGATCTAGATAATGACGGCCATAACGACCTAATTGGTTACTTTGGATTTATCAAAAATGTTATTCCAGCAAAAGAGCTAGCAGGCTTTGATCCGCAACTCACTATCAACACTTGGTATGGGGTAGACAGCCCAGACGAGCCCTACTTCCTTATTGGTTTTGCAAACAAGCCTGTTGGTCCAGAACATATGTGTTATGTCGAAGTTTACTACCCAGAAACTCCTGGTGGCCAAGTGAAATACAAAATACAAACTGACGATTGCTAATTCCCATAGAGAGTGGCAGTAACACTTTTACTTTTGGTGTCTTCATCGTTATTGCAAGGTAATGGCTCCAAAACCATCATTAACAACTATTTCACATAATGTCGTCGCACAATGAGCTCATAGAGATAAACCCAGTAATTTGCGCCGACACATGGCTATAATTGAAACAATCTATCGTTTTTAAACCCGCCTATAAGTTGTGCTTGTAAACTCATCATTTCGCTCAATAATAGTTCTATAACAAATTCAATAATTTAAAGCGGGAGGCGTAATGAGAATATTCTGGCAGCTACGTTGGTATTTCCAACAAAAGTGGAGGCACTATGTCGGATCCATTCTGCTTTTCGCTGTGATATCAGCACTACAGCTTGTTCCGCCCAAAGCAGTTGGCATCATAGTTGATGGCGTCGTAGACAACACTTTAGATACAAATACGCTGATTCTATGGCTCTCAGGGTTAACTGTACTGATCTTTACTATTTATGGGTGTCGCATCTTATGGCGAATTTGGCTTTTCGGCGCAAGCTGGGAGCTCGGGACCATTCTACGTAACCGTCTATATAGGCATTTATCGACACAGCCACCTCGTTTTTTTGAACGTTACAAGACGGGGGATCTGATGGCTCGTGGCACTAATGATGTGCGTAATATCGTTATGACAGCCGGCGAAGGGGTTTTAACCGCCGCAGACTCTTTGATCACTGGTATTGCGGTTTTAATCATTATGGTAACGCAAGTAAGCTGGAAGCTCACCGTAATGGCGCTTCTTCCAATGCCATTTCTTGCCATCATCATCTTCTTTATTGTGCGTATCCTACATCAACGCTTTCGTGTCGCTCAGGAAGCCTTTTCTACCATGTCAGACATGACACAAGAGTCACTTAATGGCGTGCGAATGCTGCGTGCTTTCGGATTAGAAAACCAAGAGCAGCAACGTTTTGAAGAGGTTGTGGATGATACTGGCGAAAAGAACATCGCTGTCGCAAGAGTCGATGCTAGATTTGACCCGGCAATTCAGTTAACCATCGGTCTTTCTTTCCTTCTTAGTGTCGCTGCTGGTGCTTACCTTGTTGATAAAGGTGAGATCACGCTTGGTGATCTGACCGCATTTACGATGTATTTAGGGTTGATGATATGGCCGATGCTGGCATTCGCATTCCTATTTAACATTTTAGAAAGAGGCTCAGCTGCATGGAACCGACTACAAGAGATCTTTGATGAAAAGCCAGAAATTATCAGTGGTAATAAGCCAATAGAAAATAAACCACTTCCGTTAAAAATTGATATCGACGATTTCCACTGGTCTAGTGATTTACCGCCCGCTTTGACGGAAGTAAACATCGAACTTGAACCCGGAAAAATGTTGGGAGTTGCAGGGCCTGTAGGAAGCGGAAAATCGACCCTGTTAACACTACTTTTGCGTCAACATGATTTAGAAAACGGCTCAATTAAATTCGGTGATGTCGAGATCAAGGATGCCCTACTTCCACAGTGGCGAAACCGCTTTGCTGTCGTTAACCAAAGTCCGTTTCTATTCTCCAAATCTATCTTCGACAATATTGCCTTAGGCAACCCTAATGCAGAGAAAGAAGAAGTCTATAGAGCAGCAAAGTTAGCCTGTATACATGACGATATTGAGAAGTTTCCTGAAGGCTACCAAACAGAAGTTGGTGAAAAAGGCATTACACTCTCCGGCGGGCAAAAACAACGTATTGCGATAGCACGCGCTATGCTGCTGAATGCCCAAGTGTTGGTTTTGGACGATGCACTTTCCGCTGTTGATGGACGGACCGAACATCAAATCCTTAAGAATTTGGAAACACACTACCGTGATCAAGCCCTAATCGTTATTGCACACCGCCTCACCGCATTGGAAGCAGCAGACGAGATCATTGTCTTGAATCACGGCCACATTACTGAACGTGGGCAACATAGCGCTTTATTAGCGCATCAGGGATGGTACGCCGAAATGTTCGAGTACCAAAAACTAGAACAGGCGATGGAGGAATAATGAATGAACCAGACCAGCACGTTTAAACGGTTAATGTCTTACCCATTATCTCAACCAAAGCCAATGATTAAAGGACTCGCCTTGCTGTTTATTGCAGCGTTAGCTAGCGCCGGCGGCCCTTGGTTGATTCAATATTTCATTGATGAGCACATCGCTAAAGGTGACTATTCACAAAATGTTCTGATTTCGCTAGCAGTAGGTTATATCGCTCTTCAGATCGTATCGGCAACATTCCAGTATTTTCAGTCATTGCAATTTAGCATTGTCGCGGCTAACACGATCAAAGCGATTCGTAAGCAAGTATTTTCTGGCGTGATTAAGCAGCCGTTATCTGCGTTTGATTACACTCCTGCTGGAAAATTGGTGTCGCGAATCACCAACGATACGGAATCTTTACAGCAATTTTATGAGCTTTTGATCGCGACCGTGGTGAAAAACGTGGTCATGATTGTCGTAATGCTTGGCGTTATGTTTTTCATGAGTTGGAAGCTCACACTCGTTGTGCTTGTATTGCTGCCGATCGTCATCGGCTTTATGTACTTGTTTAAGCAGCTAAGTACAGAAAGCTACCGAAAGATGCGTGACCTATTGACCGATATAAATGCGAATCTGAGTGAATCCATTCAAGGGATGAGTGTCATCCAATTAATGCAACAAGAAGAGCGTTTTAATAAACAGTTCAACGAGCTAACCGCAGAGCATCTGGTGGCATCTAAACGAGTGATTCGGCTAAACGGCTATCTGCTAAGACCATTAATGGACTTACTCGCTGGTCTTGCGTTGCTTTGCTTGGTTGCGATCTTTGGTTTTAATGGTATTGAGTTGATTGGTGTGGGGGTACTGTATGCATTTATCAGTTATCTTGCGCGAGTTATTGAACCACTAATTGAGATGACTCAGCAACTTGCTCTACTTCAGCAAGCGTTAGTATCAAGCGAACGTGTTTTTGAATTAATTGACGCGAAAGAACAAACTTACGGGGACAATCATCAACCATTAAGGTCAGGTGCTATCGAACTTAGAGATCTCACATTTAGCTACGATGGTAAACAGGACGTCCTAAAAGACATTTCGTTGAAGGCCAACCACCAAGACTTTATCGCGCTTGTCGGGCATACAGGAAGCGGTAAAAGCACATTAGCGTCACTGTTAATGGGCTTTTATCCAACGCAATGTGGTGAACTGCTCATAGATGGTCGTCCACTTAAAACATTAGGGAAAGACGTACTTCGCAAAGATGTGGCAATGGTTCAACAAGATCCACATATTCTCCCTGCTTCAGTCAGAGAAAACATCTCTCTCAGTCGGGCGGTTGATGACAATCAAATATGGGATGCGTTAGACAAGGTAGGTTTGGCAGAACAAATTCATCGTTACCCTAACGGGCTAGACACGCAGTTAGGTCAAGGCGAAACTAATTTATCTGCAGGTCAGAAACAGCTTTTGGCGTTAGCACGTGTGCTTGTGGTAAAACCTAAGGTATTGATATTAGATGAAGCAACCGCAAATATTGACTCAGGAACAGAGGCTTTAATCCAAAAGAGCTTGGCGGTACTCAGACAAGACATGACGCTCGTTGTTATTGCTCATCGGCTTTCAACTATCCTAGATGCAGACCAAATCATTGTTCTTCATCATGGGGAGTTAGTCGAGAAAGGCACACACAAAGCACTCTTAACGCAAAATGGTCGTTATGCTCAAATGTATCAGTTACAGCAAGCAAACCGACATCTACAACAGATTGAAGAAGACACCAAGCAACTCGAAGAAGCGGTGTGATTTTATGCCCGTGCCTTCTTTTTATTTAGTCGGCATGGGCATAATTGGTGTAACTTCAAAATTTAACCTTGTTAGCTTCCAATTTCTTCATAATGTGAACTAATTTTCTATTTCTTACCTATTATTGACATAACCCCTCGCTATATCACGCAAGGTCGTTGTAAAATCGTACGGTACTTAAGTCTACTGCCTGTGGCATTGGGCTGAATTCCGCTTTCTAATTATGCACATTAATCTCATGACACAAGTCCATGGACAAAGATAAGTTTACTAACATCTATCGCTTGCCTGGTTCGATTCAAATTCGTATCGGTAAATGGCAAAAGACGTTCCGCGGCACCTCTGATTTAGTTTTACATCAGGCGCTAATGGAGCGTAATAAGCAATTTAAGAAGCCAGACTTTTTACCTAAAGGCTGGTGTGTCACTCCTGTTGATGAAAACGACATTACCATTACGCATCACGGTAAATATATCCAAACCGTTATGCGCACAATGCTGGACAGAAAGGTCTCATACAAGCGACTGTTCCTATCTCGAATGAGTCTCGAAGATGGTGAAAAAGTGCTCCACAATTACAAGCTGGAGTGGGTAAGAAAACATAACCAGATCGCCAAAAAGTACAATCAAATTAAAAAGAAACAATATATGAACTTTGCAAGAGAAGAAGAGGAAACCCTCTACCCTTCGATTCCAAAGGGTGAGTTTGACAAAACATTATGGAACAAACTTGTCGTATCATCTTTTGGCCCGCAGAAAAAGTACAAAAACCCGCACTTTGTCCGTAAAGCCGATTTCTAAATAAACACCCCTAAAGTGAGGGGTGTTTATTTATACGTTAACTCACCAGTCGTAAGTTAAACTTGCAATAACATTTTGTCGGTCGCCATACCAACAAAAGCCATCACATGTCGCTATGTACTTTTTATCCGCGATGTTTTTAGCTGCGACTTGTAGCTTGTAATCGCCGATTCGATAACTGACCGTCGCATCCATTAAGAAATAACTTGGTACTTTTAGTCTCTCTTCGTTGTCTCCGTATGACTCACCTGTATAGCGCGCGCCTAAGCCAACAGCAAAGCCATCAAGAGCTCCATCAAAGAAACGATAATGTGCCCAAGCTGATGATACGGTATTCGCCACTTGGGAAGGTGTTTTGCCAACCCATGCCTTATTGATGTCTTCTTTTATCTCTGCATCAACGTACGCAATGTTCCCGATCAATGTTAAGGATGGTGTCACATTAGCTACAGCTTCAAACTCAACGCCGTTATTTTCTATTTTTCCTATTTGCGTTAATTCACTCAAGTAGATACGAGCCAAGTTTTCTTTTGTTGCCCGATACGTTGCAATATTGAAATAACCATCAAATGAATCCGGTTGGTATTTCATACCGATTTCAAATTGATCACCGCTTTCAGGCTTCGCTGGCTTACCATTGCTGTCTTCTTGAATAATTGGATCAAAGTACTGAGAGTAACTAAAGTATGGCGTGAAGCCAGAATTAGAAATATAAGCCGTTCCCACGCTAAACGTCCACTCTCCATGATCGACTTTCGTGCGAGCACCCGTGGTAACATTATGTACTTCATTACTTGTATCGTCGTAACGTGCGCCCAATAACATCGCCCATTTATCGTTGATCAGCATATGATCTTGAAAGTAGACGCCGAGCTGCTGATTATCGATTTTCGTTCTTTGCTTATCGGTTTCGCTCAATGGTTGTAGCGTATTCGGATCGAGTAACATTATGTTATCCGAATAAGTAGGATTAAATACATTAAACCTAGGATCGGGCAAAGCTCCCATTGGTGTGTTTAATAATGCATTACCATTAGCAACTATAGGGTCATTGGCAAAATCTTTACCATCGATACTGATCATTTGAAAATCTATGCCCAACATCAAGTTATGCTCAACACTTCCCCAATTTACTTGGTGCATCAAACGATTATCGATATTAAAAGCATCAGATGACCCATCTTCTGTTGAAGCACCCCGAAGTATGGTTTTGCGTTCATTTGATGGGTCCAAAGCCGGCCCCAACGCAGGCACGTCAGCCGAGTAAACGTACGAATACATTTGTCTTAGCTTAACATCCATTTCGCTGTAACGAGCTGCTTGAACAAATGAAGTGGTATCATTAAATGCATGAGAAAACTCATAGCCTAAAGACACCTGCTCACGCTCAAACGTCTCCCAGTTAGGGTTGCCTATCGCTAAACTATCACTGATCTTTCCATTTTTGTTTGGCGTTAACGTTCCTTCAACTGGCAAAAATTGCAGATAAGGATCTGAGTCGTCTTTTTGATAGCTCGTTAGAAAGGTAATTTCAGACGTCTCATTAAATTTGTACGTCATCGATGGAGAGAGAAGAATGCGCTCTGCTTCTACCCCACTAATTCTCGTCCCATTTTTTCTCGCTAACCCTTGAAAGCGGAAAGCTAGCTGCTCACTCACCTCAGAGTTTACGTCAAGAGAAAGTTGTTTACGGTCTTCAGAACCGTACTCCAAAGATACAAGTCCTGACCCCCATCAAATTGAGGTCGCTTACTGACAACATTGATAACCCCACCTGGAGGGTTTTGCCCATAAAGAACAGACGCTGCACCACGTAAAACTTCAACCCTCTCTAACGCAAACGGATCTATTTGCCAACTATAGAAGCCAGAAGAATATAAACGGGTACCATCTTGATACAACCCGCTGTTCGCCTGTTTAAAACCACGAATAATAAACCAATCTTGCTTGTTATCTTCGCCAAAATAGTTAGTTTGAATGCTTGGTGTGTACTGTAGCGCGTCAGAAATGCTAATAGAGGCACGATCATCCATTTGCTCTCGCGTAACAACAGACACCGCTCTTGGAGTCTCATTGATGGCAATATCAGTTTTCGTCGCTGCCCGACTCTTCGCTCCAAGATAACTAAAATCAGGACCAACTGCACTGTCTTGCTGCTGTCCAATCACAACTATATTTTCATCTTCCTGAGCCAAGACATTTGGCGTTGATAAAGCTAATACAACCGCCATCGACGTTGGTGTCAGCATAAACTGCCGAGTCATATTCTCTCCTTTTTGTCGGCAGCCAAACCAACCCTTCATGACTTCAGCGACCGCTGAAAGAAAAGCGAGTTACGGCATCGCCAGTTGTTTCCGTAAAAGACAAACCAGAGGTTTTGCATAAAGCACTCGCATAGGTTACGAATGCCACTACGAGTGCTTATTTGTATAAGTACTTTCTTGGTTGAGGCTTAGCTCATCTCTATAAACGGCGTAAACCCCACATTAAATACAAACCGCCAATGAGAGACGCCATAAGTCCTGTTGGTATTTCTTGCGGGTAAAGGACCTGTCGTCCCAACCAATCAGCCAACAACATCACCCCTGCCCCCAGTATCGCGGCGCATAACATGTGTTGTGACGCTTTGTTAAAACCAAATAAGCGAGCTAAATGCGGAGCCAACAACCCAACAAAGCTAATCGGGCCAACAACCAATGTCGCACTGACCGTGAGACAAGCAACTAAAAGAAGCAGTATTGCGCGTGAACGATCAACTCGAATTCCAAGTGCTTTAGAGGAAGCGGCACCGACAGGAAGAATATCTAGCCATCTTACGCAGAGAAAACTCAACCCTATAAAGACAAGCGCAGATAAAGACAATGGGAGTAACGTTTCAACCGAGACATAGTAGGTAGACCCAGACAACCAAGCCAATGCTTGATAACTTCTTGGGTCACCAGTGGCTAGAATAAAGCTCTGTATTGCATTCATCAGTGCGGTTATCGCAATACCAGTCAACAAAATACGCTCCGGCTGAAAGCCTGACTTACGGTTTAGCAGCACAATGACTAATACCGTCGCTAATGCGCCTACGAGCCCGCCTAGAGAAAGAGTGAAAATTGACGAACCAAACCCAGTAAACATCGCGATGATCAATCCCATCGCTGTCCCTGAACTGATACCGATCACTTCAGGACTTGCCATTGGGTTTCCACTTAGGCGTTGAATCATGGTTCCAGCAATCGCTAACATTGCCCCCGCAATTGCTGCTGCAAATAATCTAGGTGCGCGCCACTCCAAAAAAATCCAATTTTGGCTAGCAAATAAGTTTGCCCACCCTTCATTTTGCACAGCAACCGTGGCAAAAAGAACAACAGAAATTAACGTGCCGATCAACGCCAATGAGATCGCTTTAGGGTTTAGCTTGTAAACATGTTCACGATGTCGAGTTAACACTGTTTGAGTATGGCCCTGCGTCTTTTGTGATAAGCGAGGTAACAGCCATAACAGTAGCGGAGCGCCCAGTGCAGCGGTTGCTGCTCCCGTTGGTATAAAACTCGCCATTAGCCCCGGCAGTTGCTGAATAACCAAATCGGTTAAAGTCAATAACATGGCACCAATCAGCATTGATACCCAAAGCTTATGCTGGATTTTATTGATACCTATCAATCGAGTAATCGCTGGCGCCGCTAACCCGATGAAACCGATGATTCCTACGGCAGAAACCACCCAAGAAGTGATTAACACCGCAAGCCCAAGACAGACAAAACGCAACTTAGCTAGCGAGACACCTAAACTCTTGGCACCTTGCTCGGAGAGTTCCAACAGACTTAACGGCTTTGCAATCACAAATGCAACGACCGTAGCAAGTGCGATTCGAGGGGCAAGATACGAGAAATCTCCCCATCCACTCTGAACAAGCGAACCGGCTCCCCATATCATTAACCCATTCAGCTTTTCGGTATTCATCATCAGAATAACCGTACTTAATGATGCAAAGTACAGGTTTATCACTAACCCAGAAACGACGACAACCGTTGGAGATAACGCTCGTCGCCATGACAACAGCATCACCAACCCCATCGATATCACACCGCCGATGAGAGCAACCAAATTAGGCGCGATATCCAACATCCAAGGTGCGAATAGCGTAGCTAACATCAAAGCAAAACTTGAACCGCTCGCCACACCAAGTGTCGTGGGTGAAGCGAGAGGGTTACGCAGCACTTGCTGCATCAATACCCCAGCAACCGCTAATCCAGCACCAGATATAATCGTGGTGAAGACTCGAGGCCACCAGCTAAAGTGAAGTAAAACAGAATCGATAGATTGAAAGTTAGGCTCCCATAAACTGCTTAGAGCCAACGAAAATGAGCTTACTTGGTACAATTGGAAAGCACCAATAGAAAAGGTAAATGCCGAAAGTAACACCACAAAGCTTAAAGGCATCGTTTTCATTGTGTTAACTCCTCGACCTTACTCGCCGTAACTAACTCTGCGAAACGGAGGGCTGAAGGCATAGAACCAAAACTCCAAACGGGCGCGACTTGCATGACCTTTTCACCAGATTGTTGAACAACATATTGCCAAAATGGGTCTTGAGAGAGCTGCTCCGCTCCACCATAAGGTAATGGCTCTACGATAACGATTTGAGCTTTTATGCCAGCTAACTTGTCGATGCCAACTAGGCTGAAGCCCCAGCTATTCGTCTTTTCATTCCATGCATTACTCAGCCCAATCTTTTCGATAGCCTGGGAGTAAAGACTATTTTGACCAAAAACACGTACGTGCTTTGTATCCATAAACTGAATCATTAGAAGTGGCGGCTGGCCTTTATTTATACGCTGTTTTAATAAAGACAAACGTTTTTCATATTGTTGGATAAGCGCCTCTGCTTCCGCCTCTCTTCCCAGCTCTTCACCAAACCTCCGAGTGAAACTGGTAAGTACCGACCAATCCGTAATCCCGCTTTCATATAAGTCAATCGTGGTAACGGGGGCAATATCGACTAAGCGATGCTTCATTGAGGAGAAGTACGGGGCAATAAAAATACGGTCAGGTCTGAGCTCGTAAATACGCTCTATATTGGGTTGAGTTCTTAACCCTACATCCTTAGTTTGAGGTGGTAACGGTGGCGATTTTACCCAAGCATCGTAATCTTGCCCTTGAGCAACGCCTACAGGTACGACCCCTAAAGCCAACATCGTTTCAGTTTGTGTCCAATCAACCGACATCACCCGAGGTGATGCGTCAGCTAGTGCTTGAAAAGAACTGACCAAAAGCGCACTAAGTGAGAGAGCGAAAGAGAAATGTTTAAGTCGAGTGTTTGTACTGCTCATTATTCCAACCTTTAGCTTGGCATCGCCACCGGATAACCCGCGGGGTGGTCAGAGATCATCATCTCTATCCCATATATGTCCCTCAACTTAGGTTCAGTAAACACCTGTTCAACATTGCCTTGTGCAATCAAATCACCTTGATGTAATGCAACGATGTAGTCGCAAAATCGTGCAGCCAAGTTGATATCGTGTAATACGATAATAACGCCCAAACCCAGTTCTTGACTGAGTTTAGAGATAAGCTTCAACATATCGACTTGATGGCTGATATCTAGCGCAGACAAAGGCTCATCAAGAAGCAAATACTCGGTTTTTTGGGCTAACAGCATAGCTAGCCACACACGTTGACGCTCTCCTCCAGATAACGTGTCCACTAAGCGATCTGCGTATTTTAGTGTGCCTGTCATCGCCATTGCTTCTTCAACAATGTCGTGATCTTTCTTACTCAAACGTCCAAGTAAACCATGCCATGGATAACGACCAAAACCGACTAAATCTCGACCTAAAATACTGTCGGTCACTGGAAGATGCTGAGGCAAGTAGGCAATGTGTTGGGCAAACTTTTTCGCTGAGAGATCGTTAATGCTCGTTCCATGCAGAACCACGTCACCAGCGGTGTATGGCTGTTGCTGTGCCAGCAACTTTAACAATGTGGATTTTCCTGAACCATTGTGTCCAACAAGAGCGTATGTTTTTCCGGGTTCAAATGTCACATCAAACGCTTTTAGCAATGACTTGCCTTCAATCTCAAACTGGAGTGCTTTAGCTTCCAACATCCCTACTTCACCTAATAGCCATTTACGAATAACAGTTATTCAGAGCTCTCATTCGTTGATCACGTTTGCCGTTCTTATTCAACAGAACGATTAATAAGGGAGGTTTTATATAACAACAAAGATACAAATGCAAACCGTTGTCATTATCATTACATCAACAAGATCATTGAGAGAATTGCTAAGTGTTAGTGATAATTTGCTCTGCTGAACTTCATTAGTAAATTATAGGCAGGTCAACGAGAGCAGCGGTCTCCCACTGCTCTCGCATAAATTTGAACGAATACTGCAGCGTATGAAGAAATGAAAAATGCCGCAGTGAATACATTAATGACGAGCGTCAGCGCCAAACTCTACTTCTTTATAGATATCGGCCAGCGACTTTTTACCTTGTTTGTCTTTGGCTGAACGCTTTTTCTTAGTTTGATAATGGTATTCTTGCTCCTGAAGTGCTTGTTCGTGCTCTTTTGCTGACTCAACAAACTCAGGATTTGCAAGTGCTTGTTGGCGTAAGCGGTTTACTCTTTCAAGGGTTTCCCACAACATACTTCACCTCCAAACTTATTACTGTATATAAAAACAGTATTGTTTAAATATTCCTCCTCGTCAACATTTCAACTTTGTTACTGCTCTTCACATTAACCCCAAGCCTGTATAGTGCTCGGGATATTTGTGGATGATTTGCTTTATATAACCTTGATGCTCTCGCAGAGCATCAACACATTCTCGAGATAACCATCCCTGATATACCCATTTTTCAAGTTCTAACAATGCCTATGGGATGGACCACGCTTGTCTGTACGGATGGTGCGTCGTCATAAAATCAAAGGCATTCGCGACAGCCGTAATTTGCGCGGCGATTGGTATATCATCATTGGTTAAACCATAAGGATAACCAGTGCCATTTAAGTTTTCGTACTGATAAGTAACCATCTGCAAAAACAAAGTCACACTCGGGTGAACCGGATTTCCGATACGGGCAACTATGTCATCCGCTGAATCGATACAACGCTCAATATGTTGAATCAATATCGCCTCTTGTTCTTGAGAGTAATTTGTTCGGCGGCTAGCAATTTCAACTGGCAGCTGACTATCACCGAGCGCATGGAACTGAGCAAAAATACCAATATCTTCGACCATTTCGTCATTCAGGTGATAACGATCCGCTAACTGCGTTGCGATAATTTGACTGTAGTACTTCATGCGTTTGGTATGCGCGTAATACTCAGGTGAATATCCTGGCATCATACATTGCATTCGGTTCGCTAGCGTTTCTATCGCATTGACTACTTGAGTTTCTGATTCAACCGCAAATCGAATCATTTCGAAATAAGGTTTAAGACCATTCAGCGCTTCTAAACTAAACGCATCACGTTGAGTGGAGTTCAAAAATACAAAACCAGTAAAAGCTTTATTGTCATAACAAGGAATAGCAGCCGACGACTGATATCCGTGTTTGAGTAAAATTTGAACCCGAGGACAGTGCTTAATATCATGAAGGTCTTCGACGATACGAGGAACCGCGTTTTTAGAGGCAATATTGAGGTGGTGGAGTTTACGGAATGCTGATTCGTGATGGGCTAAACACCAAGTGTCGAACTCACTTTCTGCAAATGATTTGAGCACATCTTGGTCTGGGTGATATTTTGCAAATGACACCCTATCAATACATGGCAAGTGCGCCTGCATCCTGCCTTTTAGCGTTTGCAGTTGCTCGTTAAGCGGTTTTGCAAACGGGTAAAAACTCCGGTGCGCCATGCTTCACCTCCACACCAAAGCAAAGAAACAAGAAAAGCTCATTGTGTTGCAAATTCAATGGTATTTTGAGCGGTTTTCTCCACTTAAATTATCGATATACCACAACTTAAGTGTACGAAATAAAAGCACATTTCTACCAATTTTTTCACCGGATATCTTACGGTAATTTGATCCAGATTAAAAAAGCCAACGAGCGAAACTCGTTGGCCTAACAATACTGATTGATTACGATGGATTCAGTAACTAGAAGTTATTCAAAGAACGTTCTAAACAACTAGCCTAGAGCAGGAAGAACACCCAGCGTAATTAACACCTGAGCGAATACGATGCCAGTGCCAGCGATGCCCGTTATCACTAACGCACCTTGACCACCTGCGACGCGGTACTCCCCAGTAAAATCATCCGATTTACGAACCTTGATCACCATAACCAAAGGCAAAAAGATGGCTAAAATCGCTAAGGCAATCGCTGCATAGCCCAAAGCCATAATAAAGCCTTGAGGATAGAAAAGTGCGAAGCCTAGCGGTGGAGTAAACGTCACTAGTGCCGCAATCAAACGATTAGGCTTATCGTTACTTCCTTTGATGGTATCACCCAAAAATTCGAATAGACCCAAACTCACGCCAAGGAACGATGTCAACAATGCCAAGTCAGCAAACACACCAACAATGCTACCCAAATTTGATTGGTGTACTGTCTGAGATAGTTGACCAATCAGTGCGCTCAACCCTCCGTTCTCAACAAGCGTACTTTGGCTAACCACACCCAACGTCACGATTTGCCAAAAGATATAAATAACGAGTGGAATCGTCGAACCAATAATAACGGCTTTGCGTAAAGAAGAAGTGTCACCGTCTAAGTAATTCACAATTGCAGGTATACTTCCGTGGAAACCAAACGAAGTAAAGATCACCGGAATCGCCGCTACAACAAGGCCTTGTTCGATTGGCATACTTAACAAGTAAGATTCCGTAACGTTTGGAGCAAGAAAAGAAAGCACCGCAACCATCGCAATGAGCTTCATCGCGAACAGAACTCGGTTTACTTTATCGACCGTACCGGTACCCACTGTCACAACTAAAGTCACAATCAAGGTAAAGATTATCGTTGATGTAGGCCCTGAAATATCGAGGTCAAACCATTGTGCAAGGCGGTCTCCGAACTGAGCACCACCGCCAGCGATATACGCTGCACATAATGAGTAGAAAAGAAACAACATCGCAAAACTTGCCACCCACTTGCCTTTTTGACCTAGGATCTGTTTCGCCAAAGTATGAAGTGTAGCACTACTCTCCGCATGTTGATGAAGCTCAAGCATAAGCAAGGCAGTGAAAGCCATCAGAGCCCATAAGCCTAGCATGATGATAATAGAAGTTGAAAAACCAATGCCGGCAGAGGCAAGTGGAAGCGCTAGCATACCAGCGCCTATTGTAGTGCCCGCAATAATTAGCGTACTACCGAATACTTTAGAACGACTCATTGTATATTAATCTTTACACTTTATTAGAAATTATCAGTATTAGATCGGGCAACGGCGGACCGAAACCAACACCATATTTGTATTGCCGTCGATATTGTAGGATCTTTAGCAGAAGATCAAGCAAAGTGTAAGGATAAAAAACCACACATGTAAACTATAATTTACACCTTACTGATATTTAACAATAACTGTGTGCATTCTTCCCTGTTCATGAACTTGGGAACAGGGTAATTCCAGTGCGCCTCTTTCAGAATTAAATCAACAAGCGCATCAGCATCTTCACGTTGAATGAGCGCACTGGTTTGCTCAATATCAATAGTTGAAAACAAGGACTCCAGATTCGCCAAAAAATGCTGAGCACTTGCGTTACCTAACTGCCCCTCGGCCGTCAACTCATCGAGCTTTCTTAGTTGAGGCTCAATCTCTGATAATGAAAAGCGCAGCACAGGCAACAAGGCTAATCCGTTTGCCATACCATGAGGTATTCCATATCTCGCACCGAATGTGTGAGCAAAGGCATGAACATAACCCAAACTCGCTTTGGTAAATGCTAAACCCGCGTAATAGGATGCCATAGCCATTTTATGACGAGCTTCGACATCATCCCCTTGCATCACAGCCCTAGGAAGATATTTAAAAATGAGTTTAATAGCGGCAACCGAATAAGCCATCGTTTCTTGAGTAGCGTTTTTCGATACATAGGCCTCAATAGCATGGGTTAATGCATCAACGCCAGTATCAGCCGTGATCTTAGGAGGTAAACCAATCATTAAATTCGCATCTAAAGCTGCCATTAGTGGCACCAACTTTGGATCCATTAAAGGGGTTTTAATGTGTGAGGAGGGATCTGACACGACCGCAGCGATAGTAACTTCACTTCCGGTTCCAGCCGTTGTTGGAATAGCAAAAAGCGGCGCTGGCATTCGCCATACCTTCAATAGTCCAGCTAATTTTTTTATTGGCCGTTTATTGGTAACTTTCGCAGCGATGACTTTTGCACAATCCATTGCAGAGCCGCCACCCAAAGCTAATATGCCCTCACAATGAAAACGATGATAAGCCTCTAGACCGCTCTCTACCTGATCATAGGTAGGATCGGGCTTAACTTGCGAGAAAACATCTAACTGTAAATCGAGTTTTGCTGCAGCCTCAAGCACCTTATCTACAATACCGACTTGGACTAACCCTTCGTCGGTAACTAACAAAACGCGTTTAAATCCCAGCTCGGTCATCGATTCTAATAGCTCATTCATCGAACCAGGGCCGGAAAACAAGGTTGGTCTCGGCATAGGAAGGATAAGGGCTGCTATTTTTAACCCTGCGGTGTAAGTCCGATATAAACGATGCTTCAACATACGAAATCCTTTTCATTTAGAGCTATCATTCTAGCTACTTTTACCACCTATGCTTACTTTGCAATCACACATTTTCAATAAACTTATCTCACCCAAAAGGCTAACATCGCTGGGAAGCCGTACCATTTTATTATCTTTCCTCAACAACATGAGCTACAGAGAAAATATTTTCAACGACGCTCTATTGTCATGTTGTTAACAAGCTGCTTTACCTAATACTCTGTTAGTTACAGAGCAAGCCTCGAAGAGGTCTTCTTATTTTTTGCCTTCAAGAACAACAATATAAATTCTGTTAATCACACATCAATACCGTGTGTCTCTGGTTGAGCCCGAACACGATTTACAAAAATAAAAATAAGAATGCGTTACATCATGATTTATTGTCGTTTTCAAATAAGTCAACAAGAGCAACAATAATCTTTCAAAACTTATACTTAGTTCAAATATCTGACTCTTAACCATGAGCTTCAGGTGATATTATTATGCAACTAGGATTATTATCCCGCCCATAATCAAAACTATGTCTAAACGCCCACCTTTTTGGGGTCTATTCGCTGTCGTACCCAATTTTTCCTATCACCTTCTGATTTGGGTTTAGCGTGGGCTAATTAGCAATGTCGGTATAAACCATGAATCATTCTTGCCATTCCCATACGGACATGGGCTTTGAAGTCGATCTGAAACAAGCACTTATCTGGGTTGCTCGAGCACTCGACTATGTAGGTGTTGATGATACGCACCATAGCCACCGTGTCGCTTACATCGCTTACCAATGTGCTCGGGTCATGAACTGGGAACCAGAAAAAGCGGAGTTTTGCTACTTCGCAGGGATGATCCACGATTGTGGGGTCTCCGAAACACAAGAACATAAAATGTTACTTGAGGAGTTGGTGCCACAAGATGTAAAAACACATTGCTTAAGAGGATACCGAAGCCTCAAGCAGTGTCGTTTGTTGCGTCAGTTTGCGACACCTGTTCTTTACCACCATACACATTGGAGTGAACTAAAATATCTTGATTTACCGCCTTTTGAAAAAGAGGTCGCTGCCCTACTCTATTTAGCCGATCGTCTCGATTTTATGCGTTCCAAATACGTCATGAACTGCCACTGTGACATTGTCACACTTCATGAAGAACTAATTGCAGAATGCATCATGGCAAACGCTGGAACTTTGTTTAATCCAGACATGGCTAAGGCAATGGTTAAGCTCGTTATGACCGACGCATTTTGGTTCGCGATGGAGTCTGAAAATATAGAAACCATCGGATTAAACTTTAAAAGCATTGATTGGCTTCAAAAACAGCTCACCATCCAAGATATGAATAGTTTGGGCATGTTTATCGCTCGAATTGTTGACGCAAAAAGCCCATTTACTTATCAACATTCGCAAAAAGTGGCGGAGTTATCTCGGTATCTAGCCATCAAGCTTGGGTTCTGTGAGCACGACCAAGAGATGTTATTTATTGCTGGGTTGGTGCATGATATCGGAAAGTTAAAAACACCAGATGAGATTCTTCATAAAGAAGGCTCTCTTAATAAACAAGAGTATACGCGTATTAAACGCCATACAATTGATACTCAGCTCGCATTACACAAAGTGTTTCCCAACGCTAAAATAGCGGAGTGGGCCTCTAATCATCACGAGCGTTTGGACGGTTCTGGCTATCCTTATCATAAAACAGGAGACGAACTCGATGTACCATCACGTATTGTCGCGGTTGCCGATGTTTTTCAAGCTCTGTCTCAGGACCGTCCCTACCGAGGACGAATGGCTCAAGCACAAATCGCCGCGATTATGGGCGAGCAAGTCGCTAAACAAGAACTTTGTTCTGACGTCTATGCAGTGCTAGAGCGAAACATGACCGAGTGTTACGAGCTATCAACTAATGTTTAATCGATAAAGGGCGTATCTACGCCCTTTGCTGATTTTGTGCAGGTTGCAAACCAATCATTTTGCAATATCAAGTACATTGTCTCGCACACCATTGATTCTGAACCAACCTGCAATACTGAAACGCTCAGCATTGGTCGGTAAAACCTCATGCGGGAATTGCTCAGATAAGAATAAAAGTAAGCGTCCCGATTGAGGAGGGATGGTTGCTATCTTATTATCATTTAGATCGTAAACCACCAATTCACCTGCATCCTTTTCCGTCCAAGATTCGTTCATGTAAAAAACGGTTGTCAATCGACGGTTTTCATTGCCCTTAAAACAATCTAGATGCTTTTGGTAGAAATCCCCTTCCTCGTACTTGGCAAAGTGAGCTTCATACTCAAAAAGTCCTAGAAACAAGTGACGGTTCACTTCTTGGCGTATTTCTTCCATCTTATCTAAGTAAGAAGTAACCGCGTGCCCCATATTGGGCGATAACCATTGAATTTTGTCACTTCGAATTGACTCAATACGAGTCACATCGTCATTACGACCAATACGCGCTTTTTTCCAGTTACTTGGAATGCAGTCTCGTAATTGAGCCACTTCTTGTTCAGAAAGAAAATCATCCCAGATATAGTAGCCATGGGTTGCTAACGCATCGATCATTTTATCCATTATTGTCGTTCACTCATATTAGTTGGGCGGTCTATATAAAAAATCTTCAACCTCACAACAAATGCGATTTTTTGTCGAAACGACAACAAAATAAAAAGAGAGCAAAAATAGGTGATGACGAATATAAAAATGCCGCTCATATGAGCGGCAATATCTTTTATTATTGACGAGCTTCTAATCTCGTTGGATGAACTCGCAACGGACTAAGACGTTTAATAGTCGGGCGTTGTTTGTTTTTTAACTGGATATGACAAAGTTCCAGAATTAAGCCGAATGCCATCGCAAAGTACACATAACCTTTGTTGATATGAATTTCGAAGCCTTCTGCCATCAATAAACCACCTAACAAAACGAGGAATAACAAAGCAAGTGTCTTAAAACCAGGGTAACACGACACCAGGTTATTGATTTTTTCTGCTGTCATGACCATCACGATAGCAGAAGAAACAATCGCTGCGACCATAAGTGGGACATCACTTGTCAAACCAACGGCGGTTATCACCGAGTCCATCGAGAATACAGCATCCACGGCAACAATCTGCAACAGAACTACCGCTAAACCAGTACGGGCGTGAGTTGAGTGAGCAGACTCGTTGTGATTTAACCAACTCCACAACTCTTTCAGGCTTTTAGCCAAGAGGAATGCACCACCCGCAATCATGATGACGTCTCTTCCGGTAAACGCTTGGTTCGCCAAAGAAAATAGCGGTTGAGTCAATTGCATGATCCAAGAGATTGAAAACACTAAACCAATACGAGCAATAACAGCAAGACCAATACCAAGGTTTCTTGCCAGCTTACGTTGGTGCAGCGGCAGTCTTTCACATAAGACAGAGATAAAAACGACGTTATCAACGCCTAAGACAACTTCAAGCGCAAACAAAGTGGCGAAAATAGCCCAAGCTTCTGGTTGCATAAAAAGTTCTAGCATGAGCATGTCTCCAATAATAAGAAGACATATGGTGAAGGGTTTTGTCGACTAAAGGGGTCGTCCATTAATTATTTATACCTTTGTTACTGAGGGATCATGAGTAAATCACCAAACAATCAACAAAACAATATCTATTTTAATTAACAAGGAACAAGTTTAATTCGTGTACAAATCAATCAACTCCTCCAAACTGATTAAAATTACATAGAAGCTTTAGAATTGAATAAATGAAAGCATTAAAGTCCAACAAAACTAAGATAAATTTCTAGACTTATAAGCACCATCAATCCTTATGCAACCCATTAAATGCATTGAGCTCAAAGAGAAACAGGCGTATTTCCGAGATAAACAATAGTAAAAATTTGTTTCATGCTGATATACTGCCAAAAATCATAAGAAACCATGCTATTTATGGACTACATTGCTCTTTCGCGTATAAGCCTTAAACATCTAACTGTTTTACATATGTTGTTAACCACTCACAGCGTCACACTTGCGGCAGAACGCTTGTGTGTAACACCATCGAGCGTCAGTAAAACGCTCGGACAGTTGCGCGAAACGCTAAAGGATGACCTTTTTTACCGTGATGGCACTCGCTTAGTGCCGACAGCATTTGCGCTGCATATAGGCCCATCAATCCATGGCATACTCTCCAGTATGAATGGGTTATTACATCAAGGCTCTTTTAACCCGGCTTACTATCAAGGTAGTTTTTCATTAGCAATGCGTGAAAGTTCGTTTGAGCTCTTTGCGCCAGTTCTACAGCACTTGTCCCAACAACTGAGTAACCACGCGCACTTGAATGTCCATGCGAAAGAGGAAATGAGCTTCGATGCATTAGCAAGAGGTCAAGTGGATTTTTTGTTGCTTCCTCACGATCTCAGCCAACCACCCACACAAAATAAAGACTTGGTCTGGAAAACCATTTTGAAAGACGAAATGGTTTGCTTAATGAGAGCATCGAACCCACTCGCTGAGCAACCCTTATCTGTTGAAAGTTACCTTTGTGCAAGACACATCGGTATTCATGATAAAGATCTGTCACAACCTTATTTTGAGCAAAATCTCACCCAAAGGCATTCAAAGCGAAACTTGGCCATGCGTGTAGCCGACTTTGGTTCAGCTGCGGTGATGTGTCAGCACTCGGATTACTTGTTCACATGCTCCAAGCTTTGGGCAAGAGCGGCAATGCAAGCAAAAGGTTTGGTTGAACAAGCTCTTCCATTCGATTACGGGCAAGTAGCCTACAGCCTCGTTTGGAACAAAGCGAGCTTAAACGATCCCGCTTTAAAATGGTTACAGCAACAATTACTCGACGCTTGCGCCATGTTAGATGCCTGTGATGCGTAAGCATAGATAAACAACAGTACTACGTGAGTACTGTCGGCACGGTGATAGGGTTACTCACGTAGCATCGAAGCTCTGACTTTAAGCGTTCGATATCATGATGAGAGCACGTATCCCAAGTTAACGCCTCCCCCACAACTCCGTGATGTTGAAAGGCATTTAAACGGATAAGCACCGATTTAGGAAGAGTACTCAAGTAACGTCCAATTGCTACGATTTCTATATCTAAATCACTTTTTTGGGGAATATGCAGTAAGCGGACCTCGTACAATTTTTCGTGTTCAGCTAGGTATTGAAGGGTTTTAAATACACGATGATTATCACGCCCAGTTAGCCACTGATGCGTCTCCGTCTGCCACGCTTTCAAATCGATCATTGCGCCATCCAGAAAAGGTAGAATACGCTGCCAACCAGCAACCGCTAAAGAACCGTTACTGTCGATGAAACAAGAGAGGTGCCGTAATTCAGGATCTTGTTTTATCCCTTTAAACAGCTCAATAATGAAAGGAAGTTGTAAGGTAGATTCCCCACCGGATACTGTAACACCACTGATGAAAAAGCGATGCTTGCGTATCAAATCGAGCATTGTTACTACAGAGTAGTCAGTAATTTTTGGATTAGATTGGTTCTGACATATCTCTATACAATGATCGCAGTGGGTGCACTCCTCTTTAAGCCAAACAACGTTGTTGTTTTCGTCGAACTTCAATGCGCCTGCTGAACATTCACTCACACACTCACCACAATGATTACAATGGTTTATCGTGTGAGGATTGTGGCAGTTCAAACACTGATAGTTACAACCCTGTAGAAAGATGACTAGACGATTTCCTGGCCCATCAACACAAGAGAAAGGAAGGATACGAGTGACTTTTGCCAAAAGGCTTCCACTTCGTCTAGACATCTTGTTCTTTCCTAAACCGAACTTATGCCTGCGTGTAAGTCGGTGTTACTTCATGACTCACCACACGTGGTGAGCGTTCTAAAATTTTGGTATTTTTTGCTGCTTCTGCACCTAGAAACGTCGTGTTGGTTCTCGAACCTTCTTCATCATATTTCGCGACGTCTGAAAGTTTGATCATGTAGCCTGTCACGCGAATTAAGTCATTTGAACTGACATTCGCGGTAAACTCACGATAACCAGCATTTAGTGCCCCTTTACATAAATTGAACATCGCTTCTGGGTTAGATTTCACCGTTTCATCAATCGTCAAAATATCGCTGATACCCGCACGATAATACTGATGATGCTTCGCCGTTGCTTGTACATAAGTGACTGGGTCTGGCTCTGCACCATAAGGCAGACGTACACCTGGCGTAACATCATGATCTAAGCTAATGCCGCCTTGTGCATGTAAGAGCGCTTTGCCATCTAAACCATATTTCACCGGGGTTGAGTCCACCAGTTTAGCCAGTGTTGCTGAAACATCATGAGCAAAAGTATTTGCTCGATCATTTTTTCCGTATCGCCCTATTTGCCCTTCTTTTTCAAATAGAAGGTTTACCGCTTCGGCCATGCCGTAAACGCCATACATTGGCGCGAAATAGGACTCTTTTATCAACCCTTCTTGCGTCAAAAAGCCTTGAAAGAAGTTCGATTTTTCATGCAAGTGCGTGCTTCTTGCGTTTATGAGCTCGACCATTAATCGATGGTAAGAAGGCAACGCACTGTTTAAGAAGTCGTTACAGTCTGATGCTCGTTTTGCAACTTCTTTTAAATTCATTCGCACCAATGTGTTCGAGCCACCTGCTAATGGAAGCGAGTTGTAGCAACTTACAATACCAAAGCGTGAGCCGTTGTAGGCTTTCGCGTGCATTGGGTAATTGGCGATATGCGGTTTACTGCATTCACAAATGTTCTGTGTCGCTTGACGAAGTAAATCATCAGGTGTAACTGTCTCGTCGTACATAAAGGTGAGATTCGGTGCGATCTGCTTGAGCTCCGCATCTACTTTTAAAACAGTGCGACAAATAATGTTGTCTGTCGGTCCGACATTCACATGCATAAACGCATCTGGCAATGTGCGATCCAGCATGATCCAAAAATGTTTTAACTTTTTGTAAATCTGGCTCTCTGTTAGGTCGCCTATGTAAGGCAACAAGACATCATCTAACTGGCCTAAGTAAACCGGAATGTTCGTTACCGAAGGAACATGATGGTAAATGATGGTCAGCATGTTCAACGCATCATCGAAATCATCAGCCGGAGACAACTCTAAATAGTCTGAGCCTTGCGATAGAAATTTAGCGTAATCAGGCAACACATAGCGAGGTTTAAACGGTGCATGACCTTCAAACATATCGCAGATGATGCCTTCATCCATTGCTTGTCTCAGTGATGGAGATACGGTCATGTAAGGAATGCACGCTTCCGCCTCTAAAGCTAAAAAACTCGACTTCTGTTTTGGAGAAAGACGGACGTCGGTCGCGATATCTAGAAAACGTTGTTGTAGTTTAGAAAGGCTTGTCATCTAAGATATTCCTACAAAGTAACCACAAGCCCACAAGACAAAATACGAGCTCTACCCCTAAAGAGTAACGTGATTTTACTCCTGCTTGGCTGTTGCCACTAATGAAAATAAACAAAACGTCTATTTCCATTCTGGAAATAAGACAAAGCTAAATTAGCGCATTCCAACTTACTATATGGAAAAAACCCAGCTGCGTACCGAAGTCTGTCTTATTTATCGGTTTGCCGTCGACAACATCACGCCTGCACCAATAAATACTCCACCAGTCAAACGATTGAACAACTTCGCTCTTCCAGCGACAAACAACCAATCGGAGGCTTTTACCCCTAACAATGCATAAAATGTTAGCCAGCTAAGCTCAAAAACCACAAATGTAGACGCGAAAATCGCGTATTGAGACAGTAGCGGTGCGGAAGGTTCTATGAATTGAGGAAACAAAGCGGTGAAAAAGACTATCGCTTTGGGATTACTAGCGCCAACAATGAAACCACTAGTGAACGCGCTAAACGCTGTCGCGGAACTTTGAGTCGTTGCCGTTTTATTAAAATCTGTCTGAGATGAGCGCAACGCTTGAATACCTAACCAGATTAAATAAGCGGCGCCACACCATTTGATAATATTAAAAACTAACTCAGATGAAGCAATGACAACTCCCAACCCGGTAAATGAGAGCGTAAGGATGATCGTAATCGCAGACAAACTGCCAAGCGCAGTCATGAAAGCAATACGAAACCCACTACTCACTCCTTTACTTAAACACAACAGTGAGCTTGGTCCTGGTGAAGCTGTGAGCACGAGAATAGCAAGAGTGTAAAAAATCCATGTATCTATTTGCATTGGCATCCCTTCCAGCAAAATGAGGTTTATAGCCCATTGTGTATAGAACTATTTTATCGCCCGGTTTCTATCCATGAAGCCGAGGTCTTAATAACCATCTTGCATCTAAATAACTTAGAAAAAATTAATAGATAGTTATGCAAATAAAATACGATCTACATGCAAGGATGTAAAGCCTGTTGTATAAGCTTATCTATTTCTCTTAATCATAAAAAGGCTTAGGATCGATCTCTAACGATGAAGGCGCGATCGCTCTTTCAATTTTGTACGCACTCGTTTTTAAATCCACCATCGTGACATCAATGTATCGTTTATACTTGCGGGAGTAGAAACATTTCACTTCTGGCTTTAATGCTTGAGATTCATTTGAAGACCAAACAATACCAACACGCCCATCGTTCAACTCGACAATGGAGCCGACGGGGTACATCCCAATGCAATTAATGAATTTGTAAACTAAGTCGGCGTCTAAATGAAATGGCGTTAGACTCAACAAGATTTTAAACGCTTCCGCAGAACTCATGCCTTTTTTGTAACAGCGATCAGCCGTTAGCGCATCGTAGATATCTACAATACAGCTCATACGGCCGTGAATTGGAATCTCCTCCCCCTTCAAGCCTCTAGGATAACCATTGCCATCTAACTTCTCGTGGTGCATCAAACAAACATCACGGCTTACGTCACTAAGTCCTTTTACGTGAAGGATTATCTCACCTGCGAACACTTGATGTAGCTTCATATGTTCAAATTCTTCAGGCGTTAGCTTCGCTGGCTTGTGCAAGATCTTATCATCGACTTTAATTTTACCTACATCATGAATAATGCCACCTACAGCAAGCTGTTTTAGCGTTGGCTTATCCAAGCCCAAGTACTTACCGAATGACACTAAAAGACAAGCGACATTGACGGAGTGTTCCAATAAGTAAGAGTCTTTTTTTCGGAGTGCAGAGACACACTGCAACGCATCTGAGTCAATCAAAACACTTTCAATGACATCGTCAGCCCAAGCTTCTACTTCATCAACTTCAATGATTTTTCCTTCAAAAGTTTGATTCAATAGTTTTTGCGCCAAATCTTTTGCTTCGGCGATCAGCTTTTTGGCTCGCTTGTGTTGGATGTCTCTCGAACGATAAGTTCGTTGACCCCTCTTAAAATCTGAGTGTTTCTGCTCTCTCGTCTCTTTAGTGGCATCAGTTGATTCATCTACAGGCTTGAAGACACACTGCTGCGAAGATAATGTTTGATCTACCCAAACATACTTTACGCCACTTGTAGCAAGCTTCTTAATGCCTTCAGGGCTAGATATTCGCCCCGCATTGGCTAAATTGACGCGCTTGTTGTGCTCTATCGCGGTGACAAACATACCAACGCCGATATCAGCGAGCGCAATTTTGATTGAATTTTTCGGATCGTACTGCATATAAAGAAGGCTTACTCGATATTAACGTCCGCATTATAAGAGATTTGATTACTTGGCGTGATAATAAATTTGAATTGATTACAATTAATGAGCATCCTGTCAATTAATAATCGGTCGCGCTCATTAAGTCCTTTTTGTTATTATGGTTTTATCCAAGATAGCATATATACAAATGACGTTAGAAAACAGCACATTGATACCGACACAACTGAAAATAACTTTAGGATAATTATTCATAAATATTTATAGATTGCGGACGGCATCAATAACTGTATTTTATAAATGATTTTTACTGTTGACTATTTTTTATAAATGTCGATGATTAGCCGCCTAATCTTAGTATGTTATTAACCTAGTAGCACATAAAATGATAGCCAAACAATTTGAACTGACACTTTTGTGATTGTAATGTACGCCAGCAGATCAACTCTATGTTATCAACCCCAACACTCATCTCTGATGCTAAAAGGGGCTTTGTTGCGTAATTCGGACAGAAAACCAAGTCGTCCGAAATTGAATAATTATTAAACAATATACTGAGTTTCA